>NZ_JBSGFD010000121.1:0-26449 GCF_053603215.1 Kitasatospora sp. NPDC004240
GGCTTGAGCACGGCGAACCGAGTGCCGAAGGCGTGGTGTCAACGGGTGGCTGCCTGCGACTCGGCTTCGGCCGGCCTGGCGCTCGGCGTCGGCCCCGCGCTCTCCGCCCGAGCGCCCCGACCAGCCCACTGGTGTCCCGCTCTGTGGGCCCCGGTCTGCGAATCTCACCGGAGGCCACGGACACGCCGCAGGTCAACACCGAGGGCGCTCGGGGTGGGTCGGTTAGGTTCTGTCCGGCGGATCATGGCGGCATAGGCTCCAGGTCATGCACAGCACCCTGACGGAGCACGCCAGATGTCTCTACGGAGACGAGTACCGACCCACGCCGGAATGCGGGCTCGAACACGGGGAGCACTACTTCGTCGAGGAGCTGACGTTCGCCGACGCGGATTCGATCCTTGCCATGCTGCGTGAACTCTGCCCGCACGTGGTGGACGGCTTTCTGCCGGTCTGGATCCGGAATCTGGCCTATCGACTGGTGCTCTTGCAGCAGCCGGACGAACCGACACTGCTGCGGGAGGCTGCTGAGAATCTGTGGATGCACGGCCCGGACTGGGATCACATTGCAGAGGACTTCAAGAAGCGGGCCGACGCTCTGGAAGCAGACTGATCACGGCCTGAGCCAGAGGCGGATCGACGCAACGGTGACGGTGCCATGGAAGACGTAGGCGCGCTTGTCATACCGCGTTGCCACAGCCCGGGAGTGCTTGAGCCGGTTGATCGTGCGCTCGACCTCGTTCCTTCGCTTATACATCTCCTTGTCGAAGCCGGCGGGCCGGCCTCCTCGGCTGCCGCGGCGCCGACGGTTGGCCCGCTGGTCCTTCGGTTCCGGGATGGTGTGTTTGATCTGGCGTCTGCGCAGGTAGCGGCGGTTGCGGCGGGAGCTGTACGCCTTATCGCCGCCCAGGTGGTCGGGGCGGGTGCGCGGATGGCCACCGCCGGGGCGCTTGACCCTGATGCGTTCCAGGACGGGTATCAGCTGCGGGCTGTCGCCCCACTGACCGGGCGTGATCAGGAAGGCCAACGGCCGGCGGCCGCCTTCCCCGGCAAGGTGGATCTTGGAGGTCAGGCCGCCACGGGAGCGGCCGAGCCCTTCGTCGGGGCGGTGCTGCCGGGGCGTTGATCTCCGTTTCGGGATCCGGGGTGTTCTGCGCGGTGCACCGGCAGCGTGCTGGTGGGCCCGGCACGAGGTGGAGTCCACGCTCACCATGCTCCAGTCGATGCGCTCCTGAGAGTCCGCCTCGGCCTGGACGGCCTGGAGGATTCGTTCCCAGGTGCCGTCCGCCGACCACCGGCGGTGGCGCTCGTACACGGTCTTCCAGCTCCCGAACCGCTCCGGCAGGTCCCGCCACGGGACACCCGTACGGACCCGGAACAGGATCCCGTTGATCACCATCCGGTGATCACTCCAACGTCCACCCCGGCGGCCGGTCTTCGGCAGATGTGGTGCCAGGTGCACCCACTCGTCGTACGTAAGATCGCCCCGCGCCACGACCAGCACAATGGGCCACGCGAGGCGATCACATGATCCGCCGGACAGAACCTAGGGTGCTACCTGACGTGTGATCGGGGGGTCATGGGGAACGCGGGGTTGGTGCACCAGGTCCGGATGGTGCGGGCGGGTGCGGGGGATCCGGCGCTGATGGTGGCGGAGCTGCGCCGCAGCGCGCTGCTGGTCCTGCGCTGGGGCGAGGAGGCCGTGTGGACCTGCGACCACGGCGGGCTGCGCTGGATCCACGCCTTCACGAGTGAGGCCGAACTCGCCGCCTTCGCCCAGGCCAAGGGCCTGCCGCTGGAGGGGCTGCCCTACCTGACGGTCCTGGGCTCGCGGCTGCTGGACGTGGCCGTGCCCGCACTCGGGGTGCCGGGCGGGATCGCCCTGGACGCGGCCGGTACGCAGGGCATGCTCTTTCCGCCGATGCGTGGGATCGTGCCGGACGCGCTCGCCCTGGACGGCCCCACAGGCCCGCCCGGTGCGGCGGGTGCGGTCGCGCAGTAGCGGGTGGGTGTACGGAAGACGGTC
This sequence comes from Kitasatospora sp. NPDC004240, assembly GCF_053603215.1. Classification (NCBI taxonomy): domain Bacteria; kingdom Bacillati; phylum Actinomycetota; class Actinomycetes; order Kitasatosporales; family Streptomycetaceae; genus Kitasatospora; species Kitasatospora sp. NPDC004240. Next base: position 2,024 of record NZ_JBSGFD010000121.1, read on the forward strand.
GATCGGATACGGGGGGCGGTGGGTGTGGCTGATTTCGAGGTCGATCCGGAGACGCTGAAGCTGGCGGAGAAGGGCATCAACGAGGCGATCGACGAGATGCAGAAGCTCGGCATCGCCGGTCTGGCCGAGAGCGGACGCGGCTTCACCGAGCTGGAGCTGTCCGGCATGGACGCCGGGCACGGCCAGCTCAGCGCCGTCTTCGGCGAGTTCTGCGAGCGCTGGTCCTGGGGCGTGCGCTCCCTGGTCCAGCAGGGCTCCGCCGTCGCCGAGCGCCTCGGCCTGGCCGCCGGCTTCTACCACGAGCAGGAGCAATACGTGGACGGCCTGCTCAAGGGCACCGTCGCCGCCGCCATGGGCAACCCCCACCAGAGCGGCGAGCAGGCCGCCGGCAAGTCCTGGAACGACATCTGGGGCGACAACCCCTACACCCAGCTCACCAACCCCGACTTCTCCGCCGCCTCCGCCGCCCAGTCCGGCGAGAACATCAAGAACGCCTGGAAGGACGCCGCCAAGAGCAAACTCGAACAGCCCCAGGCCGTCGCAGGCTTCATCCACGGCACCGTGACGGGCCAGGACTCATGAGCGGCGGGGTTCTCGACGGGGTACTCGGGGCAGCGAACAAGTTCGTCGATGTCAACCTCAAGGCCGGCGCCGGACTCCTCAAGGGCGGCGCGAGCGCGGTCGGCGGGCTGCTGGAGGAGGTCGGCCTCGACGGCGCCGCCCAGTCCGTACGCGGCTGGGGCGACGACATGGCCGACGCCGGCGGCCTGCAGGTCGGCGAGGCCGAGCTCGACCAGAGCGACGACATACAACATCTGCTGCACGGCGACCCGAAGCGGATCGGCGAGGTCGCCGCGCACCTGAAGAAGTTCCACGACGCGTTCGAGAAAACCGGCACCGCCCTGGCCCGCCTGGACCACGAGCACTGGAAGGGCGAGGCGGCCGAGGCCTTCCGCGCCACCTTCACCCCGCAGCCCAAGGGCTGGCTGACAGCGGCGGACGCCTGCGGCAAGGCGGCCGCGGCACTGGAGAACTACGCGCACACCGTCACCTGGGCCCGCGGCCAGGCCCAGGAGGCCGTGGAGCTGTGGAAGGCGGCGCAGAAAAAGCTGGACGCCGCCGTCGCGCAGTGGCGCCAGGACGCCCTGACCTACAACCTGCGCGCGAAGGCGTACAACGCCATGCCGGCCGATCAGCGCCCGGCCACTCCGCCGGCCCGGCCCGAGGACTTCACCAACCCGGTGGAGGGGGAGTTCAAGGCGGCGCAGGAGAAGCTGGACGCCGCCCGCCGTCAGCGCGACTCCGCCGCCGCGACCGCTGTGCAGGCGGTGGGTGCGGCGATGGAGTCGGCCCCGGCCAAGCCCAGCTTGACCGAGCAGCTGAAGGCCGACATCTCCGACGGCCTGAGCGCCGCCCCCGTCGCCTTGCTGCACTTCGAGGGCGGAGTGCTGCAGGCCGGTACCGACCTGGTGAAGCTGGGCCGCAGCCTCAACCCGTACGACCCGTACAACATCTCCCACCCCCACAAGTACGTCGAGACCGTCAACACCACCCTCGCCGGTCTGATCACGGCGGGCGACCACCCGGTCGAGCTGGTGAAGGGCATCGTCGGCAGCGGCTGGGGCAGCGACCCCGCCGAGGCCGGCGGCAAGCTCGTCGGCAACCTCATCGGCGGAGGCGGAGGCGGCGGTACCGCCGCCAAGACCGCCGCCACTGCGGCTGCGAAGAACGTCGCCAAGGAAGCCGGGGAGCAGGCGGCGAAGGAGGGCGCCGAGCGGGCTGCGAAGGAGGCTGCGGACCGGGCCGCGAAGGAGGCGTTCGAAAAGGTCGGCAAGGACGCCGCTGCGAAGCCGCCGCTCGCCTCGCCGACCAACCCGGCCGGGCTGCCGGAGGGGTGGTTCATCGACCAGCCTGCCGCTCACCCGCCGGCGCATGCGCTGGAACCTCCGCAAAGCTTGCCGGTCAAGGAGCGGTCCCCTCTTCCGCCTGCCGCGGAACCGGCCGCGCCGCCGAAGCCGTTCGCGGACATCAACAGGAACCTCGACATCGAGGCCGAGGCAGCGCGCGAGGCCAAGCGGCTCGAGGTGCTGGCAGCCGAACGCGAACTCGCTGCGAAGGCGCGCGCCTTCGACGACATCGCCGCCAAGGAGTTCGGGGCCACGACATGGAACGACATCGCGGAAGCACTCCCCATCGACCAGAAGGAAGCGATCGCGAAGTACACCTGGGGATCGGACCAGGCCATCAACGGCGCCCTGCGCGGCGCAGGCCCGATCACACCCGAGGTCGCCCAGCTCATCCCCCGGCTGGACCGTGCTCTGGAGGCGCAGCGGCTCCCGGAGGCCGTGGTGATCAAGCGCGGTACCGATCTCGGCTACCTCGGCCTGGACGATCCGTTGAAGATGGAAGGGCACACCTTCACGGAGCGGGGGTACATGTCGACCTCGCTCGGTGACCTGCCTGCGATTTACGCGGGTCGGGAGGGCGTGCTGCACCTGACGGTTCCTGCCGGTACGCCCGGCATGTGGGTGGAAAAGGTCGGCCGGGTGGGAGCCGGGGAGGGCGAGCTGCTGCTCGGCCACGGTCTGAGGTGGCGGGTGGACCGTATTGTCCAGGTGGGAAATCAATACCATGTGTTCGGTGAGGTGCTGGGGTGAGCGGGATGGGTTCGACGGAGGACGGACAGCCGGTGAGTGAGGACCACATCACCCGCCGCATGACGGCGCCCCTGGAGTTCAAGCTCGTCGACTCCCCGCCCGAGTACAACGGCACGACCGACAAGCTGGTCGAGTACTACCTCACCTACTTCGAGGACCGGTACCCGACCGGCCTGCTGTGGGTGTGTGACGAGGACGACGCGGCCGGCTACGAGTGGTGGCGCGAGCTTCCGAACGAGAACGCCGCCGTCTTCTGGTACGGGAAGCTGCGGGGGGCCAAGGCGCGCGGCCTGAAGCCGTCCGAGGCCGTGCGCGAGCTGATGGCCGAACCTGGCACCCTGTTGTCCGGGCGCATCCTGCCCGGCTCCCGGACGAAGGCCGATCGGCTTGCCGACGTCATCGAACTGGCCCGCAACGGCACGCCCCTCAGGGAGGCGACCCGGCCCGACGGCTGGCGCCCCGACCCGCCCGTCGGCCCTGCCCAGGCCGAGGCGGCCCGCGCGAACGGCGGGTGGGTCTACCAGGTCGACGAGGGGCACGACCCGGCCGGGCGGGTGCCTGGGCATGCCGTCGTCGGCGCGTGGCAGAGCGACCCCGACGGGCGGCCCGTGCGGTTCTGGCACAACCCTCGCCACGGCGCCACGCCGGAGCCCGCCGCCGCGCCCATGCTCCCGCTCGGGGCCGGGCGCCGACCGGCCGGCCGTGCCCTGCTCGACTGGCTGGAGGACCCCCGCGCGCCCCGGCTGTGCCGGATCGCCGGTTCCTTCGGCAGCGGCCGCACCCACCTGCTCGCCTGGCTCGCCGCCACCTGCCCGCCCGACAACCGCAATCCGGATCGCCGCGTCGACGCCGTACTGGCGGCCGAGGGCCTGACCGTGCGCAGCGCCACCTGGCGGCTGGCCTCGCTGCTCAAGGTACTCGCCCGCACACCCGACGACCTGGTGGCGGCGCTGCAGGACGGCGTCACGCGCACGGTGGCGGTGACTGATCTCGACCGGGCGGGCGGGGGCCTGGTGCCGGATGCGGCGGAGCGGATCGCCGCCGAGGTGCTCGCGCCGCTGGCGCGGATTCCGTGGCTGCGGCTGGTGGTCGAGTGCGCCTCGGGCAGGCCGGCGGCGGCAGCGCTGCATGCGGCGGACCCGCGGGCCGCGGTGCTGGATCTGGACGACCCGCGCTGGACCGACCGCGACCGCTTCGCCGAGTGGTGCGCTGGCCTGGACGGAGCTCCGGTGGATCCGCAGGCGGTGTACCCGAACCCCGGCCTTGCCCTGCTCGCCGCCCGTACCCCCGCATCCGCGACACCCGGCGGCCCGGCCGGCGCACTTCAGGACCCGGCCACTGCCGGCTCGGCCGCGGTACCCGCTGACCGGGCTTCTGCCGTCCTCGCGGACTGGTGGCGGTCTCTGCCCCATGACGAGCTCGCAGCCGTCCGCACACTGTCCCAGGCTGGCCGCCCGCTGACGCCTACGGTGTGGGCCGCCCTGCCGGGGTCCGGCGGAACGGAGACCGTGCGGCGGGCCGCGGCCCGCCTGCTCCCGCCCGCCGCCGGTGCCTTCTCCGGCGACGCGCAGGCCCTGCTGCGGCCGGTGCCGCAGGTGGGGCACGTGCCTGCCGTCGACCACGCGGCCCTGGCGCAGGCGACGGCCGCGAGCATCCCGGTACTCGACGACGGCCGGCCGGACCTGGCCGCCGCCGACCCGGTCGTGCTGAGCGTCCTGTTGCAGCACACCGTGCAGACCGACTTCGCCGACCAGCTCCTGAACCACCCCGTCGTGCACGCACACGCCGACCCGGACGTCGTCACTGCGGCCTTCGAGCACGCCCGGGCCCGCGGCATCGCCGGCGAGGGCACCGGCCCGGCCGTGTACGCGGATGCGTGGGACCTCGCGGGCCCGGCCTGTACGGACTCGGTGAGCGCCCCCGAGCGTGCTTCCGTCCTGCACGCGCACCTCTCCGGCCACGCGCCGACGTCCGTCGCCCACATGCTGGTCGCCGTGTCCGGCCAGGCGTGGTGGGCCAAGTGGTCGCACCGGACGGGCGGGGAGCAGGTGCGTCTGCTCGCGGACGGCCGCGGGAGCCATGCTGGCGGCCTGGTCGTCGCCACCGACGGCGCGGTGCGTTTCCTCGACCCCCATCACGGCGGGCTGGTGGAGGGCGTCGAGCCGCTGCCGCTCCCGGGCGGCCGTCACGCGGCCCTGCTCGTCGAGGACGACGGCACTCTCGTCCTGCTCGGCCGCGACGGTGCCGTGGCCACCGTCCCCGCCACCGGCTCGCCGTCCGGCCGAGTGGGCGCCGTGCTCGACGACCTCACCCGCCGCAGCAACTGCGGCCTCACCGCGGCGGCGTGCGCCGAAGGAAACGACGGCCGGGTCCTCGCCATCGGCGACGACGCCGGCCACGTGTCGCACACCCTCACCGCGGGCGGCCGCCTCTACACCAAGAAGCTGCACCGCGGCCCGGTCACCGCCCTCGCCCTGGCCCCCACGGCGGGCGGACTGCTCCAGGTCAGCGGCGGCGACGACGGCACGGTCTGGCACTGGTACCACCGGGGCCTCGAACCGAGCTGCATCGACGCCCGCTACAGCGCCGTCACCGCCGTGGCCGCCACCGACACCCCCCACGGCATCCTCACCGCGACCGCCTGGTCCGACGGCCTCCTGCGAATGCACCGCCCCACCAACGACAACCCCGTCGACCTGTACCTCGGCCGCCCCATCACCGCCCTCACCGCCACACCCGACGGCCAGATCCACATCGCCCTCCCAGAAGCCGTCCTGGCCCTACGCCTACGCGGCTGGTCGACCAACTGATGAGAGACAGCCTCTGGCTCCACCTCCCTGGGGCGACAACACCTCCCACCCGATGGTCCGACAGGCGCCCTTCCCCTTCCTTGAGGGCTGATTTCCACGGGATCTCGGTGCAATGGTCCAGCGGACTGTGACGGAAGGGCACCTGCCTGCGCTCGCCGAGCTTGCGCGCCAGCGACCTGACTGGGCCAGGATCCGACCAGCAGGCACGCGAGCACGCCCTCGGCCTCCTGCAGGAACGACGCGGACCCTGCGCCCCCGTGGCCCGCGTGTGTGCCGGACCCGGCCTGGCCTCTGCCCGTCCTGCCCCCGGCCGCCCACCAGACGGCGCTGTAGGGTCGCCGGATGTACCACCAGCGCCACTCCAGCAACCAACCCGGTCACCGCGTCTCCCCAGCCAGCGACGAGCCGGCCGCCGACGACCGGGCGCTGTGGAACGAGACGGCCGCCGCCCTCGCAGCCGTCGGCATCGACCTCGTCCAAGCTGGCGACGGCCGCCCAGGGACAGTGCTACAACCCGGCCCCCGCGACCTGGCCGTGGTGGTGACCTGGCAGCCCACCGAGCAACACCCGCTGCCCGGTGGCGTCCTGGCCGTCAACATCTGCCGCACCCGCGACGCCGCCGAGCCCAGCACCCGTACGGTGACCAACCTGATCCTCCAAGCCCTCCTCGCGGACGCCGGACTGCGCACCACCTACATCGACGGACACCTGGTCGTCGTCCACCCCGACGTCCAGATCTCCCGTACCGGCGGCCAGGGCCGCTACCGCTCCTGTCCCCCGTCCGACACCCGCCGACCCGGCCCAACCGCCCCGACGGCGGCGGGCCGGCTGGCTGCGCCTGACCGGATCACGACGCGCCTGACCCGCCTCGGCGCAGCGCGTGAGCGTGTCAGGAAGTTCGTGTAAGTCCATGATCTGGGAGGCTGGCCGGGGCCTGGTCGAGGGGCTCTGGCCGGCCGGAACGGACAGGACATGGGCGAGAAGGAAAGACCGGTCGTCGAGCCGGTCGATGAGCGGTTGGTGGACGAGGTCGTCGAGCGGCTGATGAGCCGCGCGGACGCCTCAGGTGCGGCCCTGCTGGGCGAGGGCGGGCTGCTGACCCAGGTCACCAGGGCCGTGCTGGAGCGGGCCCTGGATGCGGAGATGACCGAGCACCTGGGCTACGAGAAACACGATCCGGCCGGCCGCGGCTCGGGCAACAGCCGCAACGGGACGTCGCCGAAGACCGTGCTGACCGATGTCGGGGCGGTGACGGTCGCGGTGCCGCGCGACCGCAACGGTGACTTCGAGCCGCGGCTGGTCCCGAAGAACGCCCGGCGCCTGGCGGGGTTCAACGAGCGGATCCTTTCGTTGTACGCACGTGGCATGTCGGTGCGCGACATCCGCTCCCACCTCGCCCAGATCTACGGTGTCGAGGTCAGCGCGGACCTGATCAGCAAGGTCACCGACGCCGTGGCGGACGAGCTGGCCGCCTGGCAGGACCGGCCGCTGGATGCGGTGTGGCCGATCATCTACATCGACGCGCTGTGGGTGAAGATCCGCTCCGGGTCGGTGAGTTCCAAGCCGGTCTACCTCGCGGTCGGGGTGGACATGGACAGCCGCAAGGACGTGCTGGGCCTGTGGGTCGGCGCGGAGGGCGAAGGCGCCACCGCATGGATGGCGGTGCTGTCCGAACTGCGCAACCGGGGCGTCGAGGATGTGTGCATCGTCTGCTGCGACGGGCTCAAGGGCCTGCCGGACGCGGTGACCGCCACCTGGCCCCGCGCGACGGTCCAGACGTGTGTGATCCACTTGATCAGAGCCTCGCTGCGGCTGTCCTCCGGCAGGGACCGCTCCAAGCTCGTGCCGGCCCTGCGGGCGATCTACAGCGCGCCGACGGAGCAGGCCGCCGAGCGGGCCCTGGACGAGCTGGCCGCCTCCGAGCTGGGCGAACGCTACCCGGCCGTGGTCCGCACCTGGCGGGCGGCCTGGACCGAGTTCACGCCCTACCTTGCATTCCCGCCCGCGATAAGGACGGTCGTCTACTCCACGAACATGGTCGAGTCGATCAACTCCCGACTACGGAAGGCCACCCGCAACCGGGGCCACTTCCCCTCCGAACAGGCCGCGTTGAAGGTGCTCTACCTCGCGGTGCGGGAACAGATCACCCCCAGGGCACGCGACATCAACCACGTCGCCGCACACTGGAAGGAGGCGCTGAACCAGTTCTCACTCTTCTTCGAGGACCGGCTCAGCATCCAATAATCCCAAGGCACTTACACGAGATCGCTTACACGCCCCTACCCTCAGCTGTCCTCTGCACGTGTGCCGAGGGAACGCAGGCAGGCCAGGATGTGGGCTGTTTCGGTGCCGGTCATGGCGGCTACCTCCTGCGCGGGCAGGCCGAGGGCGAGGTGCAGGAGGACGGTGTCCTGCAGGGCCGGTTCCAGGTGGGCGACAGGTCGCAGGGGCTTGGGTCCGGCAAGGAGGTGGACCCGTTGCCGTACGGCCTGCCAGACGCATTCGGCCGGGTTGGCGGCACCCAGGATGTCAGGCCAGTGTTCGGCGAGGTACTCGAAGGAGGCGCGTACGGCGAGATCGGCGTCGGCGGGGCCGAGGAGAAGATGGGCGTAGTCGAGGTAGCGCTGGTGGTAGAGGTCGTGCAGGGCGCGCAGGCCGATCGCGGGAAGGTGGCGGGTCGCGGTGGGGTGGGCGGGCTGGTGGGTGGGTGCGGTCGGCATGGGTCTCCCCCGGGTCGGGCGCGGGGCGGCGGGGTTGGTCGGGGTGTGCGCCGGTCAGCCGAAGGCGGCGGCGCTGTGGGTCGAGGCGGCGTTGGTATCCGGTGTCCAGGTGGGGTTGAGGGAGAGCTGGACGCGCTCCCACCAGGGGCGGACCTGGTCGGGGTGGCCGCGCAGGGCCTCCACCACGGCGGAGACGACGGACCAGGACTCCACGCCCCGCCCGTCGAGGACGGAGGCGACCTGGGAGACGGTCACGTGGCGGGTGGCGCGGCTGGCGACCTCCTGTTCGGGAGGGCAGGCCGAGGCGAGGTAGAGGCCCTGGACGGTTGCCTGGAGGCCGGCGGTGGCGTAGCGGTGAGCACCGGGCATGCCCGGCAGGAACGGCCGGGAGATCCCTTCCCCTCGGGCCGCCTGCCACAGCGGGCGCAGGTGGCCAGGGTCCCCGCCCAACGTGGTCACGATGTCCTGGACGGTCGGCCACGAGGGGAAACGCTCACCGGAGATGAGCCGGGAGACGAACGACGGTGAGAGGTCGGTCTCGCCAGCGATGCGGCTGATGGTCTTTCCGGAGGCGCGCTGCAGGTGGGACAGCGCACTGGTCAGCTGGGCCTCAGGGTCGGCGGGGCCGGCGGCCGGCACGGCGTGGCCGCCCGGGGCCCGGCGCCGGCGGGTGGCACCGGTACTGCGCCGTTTGGCGGCCTCGGCCGCGGTCCGCTGTCCGTGATGTTGAAGGGCGCGGCTTCCGTTCTCCGGCGACCACCGTGAGCGGGCCGTACCGCCGCTGACGGCGAGTATCTCCGACACCATGGCCCACGTGACCTTCCGCTCGCGGGCCTGAAGCACCACCGCGGCGGTGAGCGCGTCGAACTCCTTGCGCAGCAGGGCCAGCAGCTCAAGTTCGGCGCAGGGGCCGGTGCGGTCGTCCTGGGAGTCCGCGAGCCTCTGCAGGCGCCGGGACTGCGTCACGACCGCGCACGACAGCCTCGAGACAGCCGCGTCGTAGCGGCCGCGCTCCGGCTGGGGGCCGGCCTGGGCGGCCCGGCGCGCTGCCGCACGGCTGGAGGCGGCGCGGCAGCGGGAGGTGCAGAAGCGCGGCGGTCGCCCCTTGACGCTGTTGCGGGTGAAGTCACCGCCGCACTGCTGGCACACCAGGTTCTGCGGTCCCTCGGGCATGAAGGGTCCCTTCAACTGTCAGATTCGCGCTATAGGGTGAGGACGCCGCGCCGTTTACATCGCGGCGAAGAAGGATCTGACGCATTCACGCGTACGAAAAGCGGCCGACGCTCCCGGCCGGGAACCGTCCGCACGCCCGGGGCGCAGCACCGCGAAGGACACTGGGCTGCGCCCCGGGGGCGGGTGGTTGTCAGAGGCTGCGTCGCTGGTAGCAGACGTAGGAGCGGTTGGCGACGGTGCCGGCGGCGGCCAGGGTGAGGGCCGTGCTGTAGGAGAACGCCTGGCCGTTGATGACGACGGCCAGGGCGGCGGGAACGGCCACGAGGAGCCCGAACCTCAACATTGCCCAGCAGTCAACGGCCTGCCGGGTTTCACGAGGGCGCGGAGCAGGCATGTTAGTTTCGGGGCATCCCGCCGCCGGGAGCATGAGAGCCCGTCGGCCACTGCGGTCAAGAGTCATCGGAACTCCTTGATCGTGATGATGTGTCAGCGGTTGAGCCCCGGCCCCGGTTACCAGGCCATTGGTCCGGGGCTCTTCCGTATCGGGGACACTACCCCTCCGGCCGACACGCTGTGTCGCGCGTTCATCACGTAAACGAACCGCCGATACGACCGTTCAATCCCACAACCTCCCGGAAGCGGTCAGTACTGGTCGACGGTCACATGGGTCCGGTCGAACACGCGCAGGAAGCGACCCGAAGCGGCGGCGATCCGCTCATTTCAGCCAGTGCACGTGACAACCGGACGAAACTCAAAACCTCCCGCAACCGCAGCCACTCCACCTTCCCGGCACGCATTGCCTGAACGGGCATACCCCCCACAGTGGACACGCCCACCAGCTGGCCCACCGCCCCCGTGTCCCGGCCGGCCCTGCAGGGCCGGCGTCGGATATCCCCCACGAAGGCTCGGCCGAGAACACCACGCCGCGGACCGGCCTCTCTCCCGTACACCTGCCGCTTCGCCGGCAGGACGGCCACCGCGTCCTGTAGCCGCTCCTCAACCACGACGCAGTTCCCCACCGTGCAATACAGCCGCACCTGTCAGACAGCCACAGCTCCGCCTTCCACGGCCAGGCCACCAGCCCCCCGGGTAGCCTCTCGGACCGGCCGTCAGCTGCCCGAGTCAACCGCGCCCGGCGCCACGCCGCCAACCGGGTGACCAGTCACGGACCTCCACCTCGCGCACGGTAGGCCTGGCAGCATGATCACTTTCAATGTGCGGCGCGCCACCGCCGTACTCGCCGCCACCACAGGCCTACTGCTGCCCTGCACCGGCGTCGCCAGCGCCGAGTCCGCCACCCTGCACCGCGCGGCCGGCGACACGGTGACCACCACGCTATACGAAGCCATCGCAGCACTCCCCGTCGCCGACGAGAGCCGCGACGGGTACGTGCGCACGGCCTTCAAGCACTGGACCGACGCCGACAAGGACGGCTGCAACCCGCAAAGAGGTCCTGATCGAGGAAGCCATCGAAGCCCCCGAGGTCACCGCGGGCTGCACACTCGTCGGCGGCAGCTGGTTCTCCCCCTACGACAACACGGTCGTCACCAACCCCACCGGCCTCGACGTCGACCACGTCGTCCCCCTCGCAGAAGCCTGGGACTCGGGGCCTCCACCTGGAGCGCGAAGGAACGCGAGCTCTACGCCAACGACCTCGACGAACCCCGCGCCCTCATCGCCGTCACCGCCCGCTCCAACCGCTCCAAGGCCGACCAGGACGTCGCCCAGTGGCTGCCCCCGGCCACCGACTACCAGGGCCCCTACCTCACCCACTGGGCCGTCGTAAAAACCCGCTGGGGCCTCACCACCGACCCGGCCGAGAAGAACGCCCTGACCGACCTCTCCGCTGGCTGCACCAACGAGCCGATCACCCTCACACTCGCCCGCTGACCACCCCACCCGTGCGGCTGCGCCCCATCCCGCTGGGGTACAGCCGCACCGGGTGTCCGAGTGATGTCCTTCGCCCGGTCGGCTACGCGGGCACGACGGCCGCCGCGTCCTGCGGCCGCTCCTCGGCGACGATGCCGTTCTCCACGGCGGTGACGGTGCCGTGCTCGTCGGGCAGCCACAACTCGGCCGTGCGCGGCCGGGCCGCCGATCCCCGGCCGACAGCCTCCACCGTCGCCTTCCGAGCCATCAGCCGTCCCCACCCGTCGCCGAGTCCGAACCACTGCCCCGCGCTCACCCGCAGGCTCAGGTGAGCGCCGGGCCAGGGACCGGGGGTGAGCACGGCGGTGCCGGCGCGGCGCAGGTGCGCGGCGAGGCGGTCGAGGGCGCGGGACGAGACGGCCGGGCGGGGCGGCCAGGACGACGGGGCAGACCGCGGCGAGCGCGGCCAGAACCTCCGGGTAGTGGTCACCTGGCTGGTCGACAACTAGGAGGCGGCGCAGGTCGATCCCCGCGGCGTCCGCGGCGGCCAGGCCGAGGTCGGGCAGGCCGATGACGGCAGTGAACGCCGAGTCGTCGGCGGCCGCAGGGCCAGCCGCCAGGGCCAGGAGCAGCGAGTAGTCCGACGCCTGCGTGACGGTGCCCCTGGCCGGTCCTGCGCCGGGGTGCCAGCAGTGCGAGCGCGTCGACCACCGGCAGCAGGGTGGCCTGGTCACGGCTCGTCACACAGACCGTCCAGCCGTCGATCCAGGAACCGGCGCCGCCAGGTGCGGACCGTGTCGGCGGTGATCCCCAGCCGCCGGGCGACCTCGGCAATCGCATGCCCCTTGGCACTCTCCAACACGATCCGCGACCGCAGAGCCAGCGCCTGCGCGCTCGACCGCCGACGCACCCACGACTGCAACATCTCCCGCTCGGCATCGGCCAGCACCACCAGCGGGATCTTCGGTCCAGGACGACTCACACCAGACCAACGACGAATCTCCGACTCAGGACACTAGATCGGGGCGGGCGGTGGCCAACCTTGTACCTGGCCACCGGTACGCCGCTCGGGCCTGAGTCAGAGCGTGGCCTGGTCGGCCGAGGGGCCCCTTCCCGGGTTGGACGGCGTTGGACGTTGTCGGACGGACCTGGATCAGCCTGGATGCCTGGAGGTCTGGGCTGGTCACTGGCTGTCCGAAAGGCTTCTCGCGTGAAGGGCCGCACGCTGCGGCCGACACGGGGAGGACGACGTGACGCAGCACCGGTCGGGTGGGGCCTGGCACCGCTACGGCCCAGCAGGGCGGCAGAGTGGTTTCGGGATGGGCGCCGGGCGGTTCCCGCGCCCGGAGTTCAGCGTGCCGCTGGACGTGATCCGCGCCGATGGCGCTCCGCCGAATACGGTTCGGGCCCGGCTGCCTCTCGTGCCGGCCCGCCCGGCTGCGCCCCGCTCCGGTCGCCCGGCCCACCGGGCCCCGAGGTGCGGACGGCGGGGTTGGGTCACGGCGCTCGTGGGCACGGTGGCCTGCGCCGCCATGATGGCCGGAGCCGCGCTGGTCCAGCAGGACAAGCGGGTCACCGCGCGTCAGCCTGTTGTGGCTCAGGCCCTCGTCGAGCTGGCACCTGGTGTCCCGTCGTCTTCCGTTCCCGCCGGCGTTCCGGCCACCGGGCGGGGTTCGGCTGCTCCCCAGCCGCCGGCCGCCGCCGGTGAGCCGGTTGCGGGCGCTGCCAGCGCGTCACGGTCGCCGGCGACGCACACCGTGGTGCTGCGGCGGGGTGAGACCTTGTGGGAGCTGGCCAGGCGCCACCGGACCACCGTGGGGTACTTGCAGGAGCTGAACGGGCTGGGCCACTCGACACTGATCCGAGCCGGTGCCGCGTTCAAGGTGCCCGCCATTGCCGTGTCGGGCGCGACCTCCCCTGCTCTTCAGGCTGTCCCGGTGCCGGCTGCCGCCGGAGATCCGGGTGTCACCGCCCCTGCCGTCCCTGCCAGGCCCGGGCCTGGTCCGGCGCCCACGCAGGCAGGGGGCTCGCCGGGTGTCGTGGGACCAGGCGGTACCGCAGTCGCCTTCGCCACCAGGCAGGTCGGCAAGCCTTACCTCTGGGGCGCCGCCGGACCGGCTGCCTTCGACTGCTCGGGTTTGGTGATGCGGGCGTGGCAGAGCGCCGGTGTCACCTTGCCTCGCACCACCTGGGGCATGCGTCACGCCGGGGCGTCCACCACCCGCGACGCCTTGGTGCCCGGTGACCTCGTCATCACCAACGGCGGCGGGCACGTCCAGCTCTACATCGGCGACGGCAAGGTGGTTCACGCTCCTGGCCGGGGCAAGTCCGTCACCATCGCCGCGCTCCCGCCGGGCCCCACCGTCATTGCCTACCGGCACCCGGCGCCCGCAACGGGGTGAGGTGCCGGACCGGTTTCCCGCCCGCATACCGCCGACGACCGGGGACCGCGGTACAGGCGAACCGGCCGCGCCGGGCGGCGCGGCGCTGGTCCTCGATGCCTCGGGCCTTCGTGCGCCTGCCGTGCAGCGGCTGTGGCTACCAGCGGCACTGGGCGCGGGCGGCGGAGGCGGCGACGGTGTAGCTGTCGCCGTTGTTGAGAGCCTTGTTGCCGATGATCACACTGAACCAGCCGTCGGCGGGGACGGTCCATTCTCCGAGGGAGGCCCACTGGCCGCGGCGGCTGGCCTGGTCGATCCTCAGGTTTCCGGACAGGTGGGGGTACTCGTCGTTGTTGTCATCGATGGCGTAGGTGGCGGTGCCCGCCGCGTATGTGGTGTCAGGGATGTGGACCCAGAGGGTGCAGCTGGCTCCGGGGCGGCTGATCTTGAAGCGCCACGTGATGCCGTCGCTGGCGTAGTCGGCCTGGCCGGTGACCTGACGCCACAGGGCTTGGCCGTGGCAGCCGAGGTCCAGCGGCCCGCCTGCGGTCTGCTGCCACTGCGGGTCCGGGGAAATCCACTCGGCGTCGCAGCCGTAGCCGTGGACCTCGTTGTACTGCACGGTGGTCGGGCCTGAGGTGGTCTTGGCCGGGGCCGATGTGGGGGTGCTGCCTCCGCCGGGCTGCTGCCCGCCGCCACCCCCCGCTGCGGCACCTCCACCGGGTGCACCTGGTATCGGACCGCCGCTGCCGCCGGACGCACCGCCGGGCTGCTGCCCGCCGCCACCCCCCGCTGCGGCGCCACCACCGGGTGCACCTGGTATCGGACCGCCGCTGCCGCCGGACGCACCGCCGGGCTGCTGCCCGCCGCCACCCCCCGCTGCGGCGCCCTGGGCCGTGGCCGTGTCGGTGGGTGCCGGTGATGTGCTCGTTGGCGAGGGCGCACCGGTGGCGGCCGCCGTGGTGCTTGCGGAGGGTGCACCGGCGTTTGCCAGCGCCGGCGGAGCTGACAGGGCCGAGCCGCCCTCACCGTCGCGCAGGCGGGGAAGACCGAAGACCAAGGTGCACGTGATCACGGCGGCGGCGACTGCGGCCATCGCCGAGACAGGCTTCGGACGTCGGTACCAGGCCCGCTCCGGCGGTGGGCTTGCCGTACCGGAGCCGCCGCCCGCGCTTTTCCCGCGCTTCGCAACGTCGCTCTCGGGCAGGGAACCCGCGCCGGAGTGCAGATCACGGCTCGTGTCCGTGGTGTCCGTGGCCGGGGCCCGCTCAGGGGCGGGTGACTCGACGGTGTCGGCGCTGCGGTCGCCCTCCGAGGCAGCCGGGAGCGAGCCGACTGCGTGGGGCGTGCTTGGTGCGGTCGCCTCCTCGGCCCGGGCCGTGCCCGCCTTCCGGTCGCCGCTGCCCGCAGGGCGGCCGCCGGTGATCGCGCCCTCGACTGGTCCCTGCGGGTCCACCGCGGACTCGTCGGCGCCGGAGTCCGAGATCCTCGCCCGGACCGTACCGTGCGGTGCCTGGCCGGCCGGAGGCACAGCGGACGCGGCCGCATCGTCGGCTCCACGGGCGCCCTCGTCGCCGGCCTCGCAGGCCTCGCAGGCCTGGTCGTCCGGCGCGGCCTCTTCGGCGCGGGCCTCCCCCGCCGGCTCATGGCCGGCACCATCGGGAACAGATGCCTCGGTGGCGGGCCGATTGCGCCTGGCCTTCGCCGCGCGGGCCGCCAGCAGCAGCTCCATCAGCTCATCGCGGTTCGGTGCATCCACTGCCTGCAGGAAGGCCGTCAGGTTGTGCGGTGGCGGGAGTGGCCTGGCGCCACGCCAGTTGTCCACCGTGCTGCGGCTCGCCTTCCCGTTGGACTTCTTGGCCGCCCGAGCGATGCCGCCCAGTTCGGCCACCAGCCGTTCGAACGCCGTCTGGAACGCCACGATCGCGTCGTCCGTCGCGCCGGCCCTGTCCATCTCCCCCGCCACGCCTGTCCAATCCTCGCAAATCCGCAGGTCAATCGGGTTGGACGGTCCAACACGTCCAAACCTGTCCACGATCACCCCACAGCATGGTGGACGAGGACACCTAAGGGCCAGTCTGAAGGAGCGTCAACTCCGGCGCGAAATACGATCCTTCCTTCCTCAGGGAGCTTCTTCGCCATGCTCAGACACAGGATCCGCACGCTGATCGCCACCGGCGTGGCGACGCTCACGCTCGGCCTCATGACCGCCCCTGCGGCCCAGGCCGTCCCCGACACCTTCGATCGCTGGGAGAGCGGCAGCGGTCAGCGCTCCACCGGCCACAACACCACCGCATCCGGCAGTACGAAGGACGCCGTGTCGGAGGCGGTCGACAAGACCCGCAGCATCCTTCCCACCCTGAGCGTCACCAAGAGCACCTTCACGGACCTGGTGTCGAAGGTGGAGGCGCTCAGTGCGGTGGAGGTGGACGAGTACGTGTCCCGCCTGGCCGACAAGGAGCTGGAGACGCTCGGCTCCCACGCCAACTCCGGCAGCTCGCAGGAGTGGACCGTCCTGAGGATCCGGTTCGCCAACGCGGTCATCGCCAAGGCGTCCGAGGCGACCCTGACCCGGTTCGACAGGGTCCCGAGCTTCGTCCAACCCAAGCTCAAGAACGATGCCCGCACGGAGTGGAAGCCGGTACCGGCAGGCTGGACGCTCTACGGGACGGAGGGCAGGCCGAGCCTGGAGCACATGGACCAGCGCGCGCTCGCCGACTGCTACCTGTACGCGGAACTCGGGGCCGTCGCCGGAACGAACCCGTCGTTCCTCAAGAACCGGATCACCGAACTTCCCGAAGCCCCCGGCAGGTACAAGGTGACCCTGTACCTGCCGGACAACACACCCGTCGACATCCACGTCACCACCCACCTGCCCGTGTCCAAGGGGACGAGCATGTGGTGGGCCACGTACGGCGGCGCCAGCAATGCCGGGACCGGCTACTGGATGGGCCTGTACGAGAAGGCGTACGCCCAGTTCAAGGGCGGCTACTCGAAGCTTGAGAACCCCTGGTGGAGCGGATCTGCCC
Source organism: Kitasatospora sp. NPDC004240 (assembly GCF_053603215.1). NCBI lineage: Bacteria > Bacillati > Actinomycetota > Actinomycetes > Kitasatosporales > Streptomycetaceae > Kitasatospora > Kitasatospora sp. NPDC004240. The sequence goes on from NZ_JBSGFD010000121.1 coordinate 18,663, forward strand.
TCCAAACGCTCGTGGGCCAGGAATCCCGCAGGGAGGGCATGTTCTCGCCGCAGGGCGGCAGCCTGCCCAGTCTCGACCAACTCGCCAAGTGGAAGACCGAGAAGAAGCCCGTGGTCGTCAGCACACACGCCGGCTGGCTCTACTCGTTGGCACATTTGTTCGGAAGCGGGAATCCGGGGCAGGTCTACAGCCTCAAGAGCAACGGCAAGGGCGGGTACGAGCGGGACAAGAAGGGCGACTACTTCCACCTGAATCACGAGTACGTCGTCGAGTCGGTCGACACCGTGAACAAGACGCTGGTCCTCGTCAACCCTTGGGGCACGGACGAGACCTGGCAGAAGGAGCAGTTCCGGATCGAGGTCACGGAGGCGGACTACAAGGACGTGATCATGGACGCCGCCACCGTTCCACTACCCCCGGCACCGGAACCGGCCGCGTCGACGCCCACACCGACCACCCACACTGCGCAGGCGGATCCGACCGACCACCCCCAAGCGGCGCAGCAGACGCCCGCCCGGACTGAGGTGTCCGCGCCGTCGTCACAGCCACAGACCCCCGACCGAACCAGCCGGCTCCCGCTGCTCGGCGGCTCCGCCCAGCAGCAGGAGCAGCACGTGGGTACCGGCCGTCTGTTCCACACCCAGCGGCTGTCCGACGGATTCCTCGTCAAGAGCCAGGGCCGTCCAGGCGGCCCTAGGGCGGGCCAGGTCGACGGCAACGGCACTGAGCTGCGCATCGTCTGCCAGGCCCACGGTCCCGCCGAGGACGGCCAGCCCTACACCGTCTGGGACCGTCTCGAGGACGGCACCTGGGTCTACGACTTCTACACCACCACCCCCGGCAACGGCTTCGACGTCGGAATGCGTGACAGCGCCCACCCGCAGGCCAGCGGACTGCCGCTGTGCCCCGGCTGGAACTGACCCAACCCGTAGCCACTTCCTGCAGCCCGCCGGCCGAGCACGTCTGCGGCGGCGGGCCGCCCACCCACCGGTACTCAACCCATCCGGGAGAACCTCTTCATGTCCATCCTCACGCTTCGCGGGCTCGGCACCGCCCTGGCCGGCCTGCTCACCGCATGCCTGCTCACGGCCGCCGCCCCTCCCGCCGCCGAAGGCGGCCTCACCGCAACCGCCCGTGCCGAAGGCGGCATGACAAGCATCGCCCTGCACCGGCTGCCGGTCTCCGGCTCCGACGAAGAGCCCGAAGGCCCCTTCTCCGTACTGACCGCCGACTCCGCCACCGCCGTCTCCGAGAACCCGCTGTGGGCGAAGGCCAGCACCTTCTTCAACGGCGCGGGCGAGAAAGACGTCTGGAGGAAGTACGAGGGAGCGGCCGGCAGGACCGGCGACGACGGCATCGTCATGCTCCGCGTCTTCATCCCCCACAAGTACGCGGCCGGCCCGCTCCTCGAGGGCGACAACCGCGGGTTCACCAACGACCCGAGCGCCGGCTCCCGCGCCACCATCGTGTGGAACACCGCCACCGGAGATGTTGCGGTGACGGTGAGCCACTCCACGAGGCCGGACCCTGACCCGGCCACACCGCAGCCTCTCCGGTTCCTGGCCGGAGAGAAGACGATTCCGGCCCTTGGGCTGACCAACACCACCAGCATGGACGGCGCCTTCGCCGAACGTGACAAGGTCCGCTTCGACAACCGCGTCGGCCTCGACCCCGAATCCAAGACCACGGGCACGCTGCACGCCCGGCTGAGCCTGCTCAACTCCGCCACCAACGGACAGTGGTGGCCGGCCTTCGGCCAGGGCGCCTGGAGCGTCGACCAGGAGTTCACGATCGCCCGGATCGGGAACACATACCGGCTCACCCAGCTCACCGGCAACGGCTACCCGGCGATCGAGGCCTACTACTACCCCAGGTACGCGGCTGACAGCGCCGCCCAGTCCACCACCCTCGCACGTCGCAGCGTTGACCCGAACTTCCAGCACAGTGCGATCGACAACGGGGGTGGTCTCGCCGCCCTCGACAGCAACAGCTGGGTCACCTGCACGAGCAGCCACGTCCACAGCAACGGCTCCCGGTTCGGGCTCTCCGACCCCGGAAGCGACATCACCGTTCTCACCTGCCAGGACGTCGAAAAGACGATCTCGAAGATCTCCTGGGCCACCAGCTCCGACCAGGCCCAGGCCCTGTAGGAAGCAGCCCAGCCTCCACCAGGAGCGCCGTCAGCCGCCCCCGAGACCCCCAGCTCCGCCCCAACCGTAAGGAGTCCCCGCCGCACCGCTAACTCCCCGGCGCAGGTCAGCAGCCTGCGCCAGGGAGAAACGGGGTCAGGGGCGACGCCACCAGTAGCCTTTGCGCCTCTCCTCGGCGGCCGCGGCTTCAGCGGGGCGGCCCGCTCGCGCTCGCCTCCTGCCCGGGAGCACCACCGGCGCCCGCTGCGGCTGACCGTGGTCAGGTTCAGCCAGTACCTGGACTGGGGATGGCAGATCCAGCTGCCCCGCTCCCAGGGCGTCAGGGTGGTCACCCCGGGCGACAGCGCAGGCCCCGTGTTCAAGCTCGCCTCCAACCCGGACAAGGTCCTGGCGGGCGGCACCACCAACGGCCAGTGCAAGAGGTTGCCGGCTACGCGATGCAGGTGCACATCACGGCTCACGAGGGCCGTGTGGGGCCCGCACGATCCGAAGTAAAGCCCACGGCGAAGCCCTGGCGGCCAACCGACACGATCGACACACTGACGGGGCGTCAATTCACGAGCCCGGCAGACGTCCAGCGCCGCCCCGCTTCTCACTCTCTTTCCAGGAGTCGACCATGAGCACCCCCCATTCGCCGACCGGACCGGGGCACCCGGACCCCGTGCTGGCCGAACTCGCCGACGCCACCGGTCTGGGCCCCCACGAGGCGTCGTTCCGGGCTGGCCCACAGGCCTTCGACTTCAAGCGTCTGGTCATCGGGGCGTTCGTCCTGTTCGGGCTCCACTTCGCGACGACCCACGGCATGGACGATCCGGCCCCGAAGGGCGAGCCACTCGCCCTCGGCGTCCTCGCCACCGCCCTGGGACTGTGGACGATCATGGCACCCCTGGTCGCGACCCGCCGTCACCTCCACCTGTTCGAGAACGGCTTCATCCACGTCAACGGCGAACGGCACGAGGCGTTCCACCTCGACCGGCTCCAGGCCTTCCAGCAGAAGGCAACCGAGCACTACGTCAACGGCGGCTACCAGGGGACCAGCCACGACATCACCGTCCGGCGCGCGGACGGCCTCAAGCTCACCCTCACCAACCGCTACAGCGACATCGGAGAGTTCGCACGCGCCGTCGCCGCCAAATACTCCGCCCGGCGCCTGCCCCGCCTCATCGAGGCCTGCCACTGCGGCGAAGACGTGCCCTTCGGACCACTGACGATCAACCTGCAGGGCCTGCGCAAGGGCCGCAAGACCCTGCCGTGGGACCAGGTCGAGCGCGTGGTCCTCCACAAGGGCCGCCTCAAGATCCACCGTACCGGCGCTTTCATGGCCTGGGCCGACGTGAGCTCCGACGCCGTCGCCGGCATCACCGACTTCAACGCCCTGCTCCAACTGTGCTGCGGCCAGCAGATCGACTCCACCACCGAACCCATCGCCCTTCCCACCCCACCCAACCGACACCCCCACGCCATCCCCGACGCCCCGCCCCACGACGGCGACCCGCTCCCCCGCATCCCCGCCCCCGAACACCTGGCCTCCTGCACCGGCGACGAACACACCTGCCCCGACACGGCCGGGCACCACACCGCCCACCAACAAGCCCTCCAGGCCCTCGACGAAGCCCACCGACTGCCCGCCTTCCACGGCATCCACCACGCCGGCTGGGCCACCGACACCCTGCGCCGCCTCGGCCACCACGAGGAAGAGCAGCAGGCCTCGCGCCTGGCCCGCCAACACCTGCACACACTCGCCGGCACACCGGTGCTCCCCCCGGGCATCAAGCGGTCCACGCTCATCACCGCCCGCCAGGTCGCCGTCAGCCTCAGCGAAAGCCGCCGCCCCATCGCCGAGCAGATCACCCACGCCCGCGCCTGGGCCGACCTCGCCGCGAGGCTCGGCCACGACCCCGCCCCCGCCCCCGCCACGACATGGCTGAACCGGCTGATCGCCTGGCGCAACGGCGACACCGACCCCACCGGCACTCTCACCTGACAACCCGCGGGACACACCACACCCCGCCAGCACGGCACACGAGCCCGACACCCCGGGGCCTCACAACCACTGCTTGATCGCGGACAACGGGTCTGTCACGGCCGCGCGCGTGCCAGATAGTTCGCGCAAGTCCGTAATCCGGGAGGCTGGCCGGGCCTGGCCAAGGACTCTGGCCAGCCGGAACGGACGGGCGGTACCGTCCGTGTGCTCGCTCGTTGGCCAGGTATGGACACCGCTCCCCACACCCTCGGCGACCCGGCCCAGAAGATCGCCGACATCGTCGGTCAGGTCGACCGCCCCGAGGACCATCTCGCCGGGCTGCGCCCGGTCGCCGCCCCGGCCGGAGCGATGAGGGCCGCGCTGCTGCTGGAAGAGGTCGAGGTGCAGCCTGGCCAGAGTCAGCGGATGCGGACGAACACGCGCGGTGTCCACGCTGCCTTGGCGTCGGCGTCGTCGACGGCGGTCAGCGTCACCCCGCACCCCCGCCCGGACCGGCCTGCGCAGCGCCGCCCGCGCCCGTGTGCGCGGCTTCCCCCGCGTCGTCGGCGTGCTCGGGGAGCAGGCGCAGGACGGCGGGGTCGGTGACGACCCAGGCGGCCTGTTTGTCCTCGCCCCAGCGGGCGTACGCGATCCACGGCATCCCGGGAGCGGGCCGGCGGCGGGCGCCGACCAGTACCGAACGCCAGGCGCCGCCCGTGCGCAGCCAGGCCAGGCGCCAGCAGCGTTCGGTGAGGTCGGTGGCGGGCGGGCCTGCGAGTTCGCGCGGCACCGCGACGGCGTCGCGCCATGTGCCGAAGTAGGGGCCGGTGGCGGGGGCCGGGTCGGCGGGCTCGGGCAGGGGCCGGATGGTGGCCTCGTCGTACAGGAACCAGCCCCACCCCTCCTGGCCCGCGCCGGCGCCGTCCTCGCCCCAGGCCACGTGGACGACCCAGACCGCGGCGCCGGGCGGGCGTCGCCACACCGTGAGCAGTCCCGGCCGCCACCCGCCGTCGAGGCGGATCTCCACCAGCCGCCACCGCCGCACGTCCCGGTGCGCGCCGGGCAGCGTCATCAGCTCACGCGGCGCCCGCTGCGCGTCCCCGCGCACGGGGTCGGGGCGCACGGGGCGGGAGAAGGGAACAGCCGAGGTCATAGAACTATTGTTCGATATCGGGTTCGAGTGATCAACCGTCAGCTACGCCTGTCACCCCTGTGGCGGCGTGCTGTGCCGAAGCACGATGGGTGTCAGCAGGGCAGGTCTGGTGTCACCACGGGCGTCGAACGGGGCGCAGGGCGTAGGCCTGACTGTGCTGTCCTCACGAAGCTGACCGATCTCAGCGAACTTGATCAAGGCTGGCGAACGTCAGTCGGGGCCTCTGCGTAGTGCAGGCGGCGGTGTGGCCGATTCGCGCTCTATCCAGCGCGCCATGCAAGTGATGGGCTGGTCGTTGTGGCGGGGATTGTTGCGGCCGTTGTTGCCGTCGTCGGAGCAATAGTCAATACCTGTGGATGGCTTGGTCAGTGCGGTGGGTTGGTTCCCCGGATGGCCTGCCAGTGGGAGCCCGAGGTGGCTGACGTGAGGTGCTCGGCTCCTGTGCCTCGGAGGGTCACGAGCGCGGTGTGGACGGGGTCGAGCTCCTCGACCGAACGTCCGAAGTAGGCGAGGATCTGCGTCAGCTCCAGCTGGATGGCGTCTGCCGAGTCGCGGATGTGGTCGAAGCGGGCGCCACGGCGAACCGGCCCGATCATGCAGCGCACGGTGGCGGTGGCCTCGGCGGGGTTCACGATGGTGACCTGATCGATCGCCAGTTCCACCTCGGCCATGTGGCTGCCGGGGGCGTGGGGCTCGGTCATGCCGCCACCTCGGCGCGCTCGACTAGGACGCCGTTCGAAGCGGGCGCCGGCGCGGACCAGGGACACCAGGTGGGCGCCTGGCCGAGCCGGACCTTCGGGTGGACCCCGTCGGCCCACACGTAGACGTAGTCGCGGTTGGACAGGTCGCGGTCCTGGAAGGCGGCGTGGTCGTCGCTCCACTGCTTTGTCAGCCGGGTCACCGTCGCCGGCGACAGGCCGGACGTGCCGCCGAGGAACTGCTCCAGTGCGGGCACGAAGTCCCCGGACGACAGTCCGTGCAGGTAGAGCAGCGGCAGTACCTCGGAAATCTTCGGCGACTTGCGGCACCACGGCGCCAGGATCTTCGAGGAGAACCGCTTGCGCTCGCCGGTGGTGCCATCGACGCGGCGATCGTTGACGCGGGGCGCGTTGACCTCGACCGGGCCGGCGGCGGTGACGACGGTACGGGGCCGGTGGTGGCCGTTGCGGACGACCAGGCGTCGCCCGCGCTCGTCGGTCTCCGCGGTCAACTCGGCTATGTACTGGTTGACTTCCGCCTCCAGCGCGGCGGCCAGCATGCGGCGGGCGCCTTCGCGGACGATCTCGTCGATCAGGGAGCCGGACTGGGTGGAGCCGTCGTCGGTGACTACGCTGAGCACGGGCGTGCCTTCCCGACCCGCGCTGCGAACGCGGGCCTACTCGGAGACCATCAAAGGATCATTCGGGAAGGTACGCCCTCCGCGTGCCCTCCCGGAACCGATCCACAGGTCTTGAGCATTGCTCTGGATCGGTGGATCGCGCCTTGCTGGTCGATGACGTAATGAGTGCCTCCGCCGTTGGAGGCGAACACCAGGCCGCGCTCGCTCTCGGAGATGACGACCGGGCCTTCTTCCACGAATCGCTGCGTCACGTCATGCGCGGAGTGGACGAAGTAGCCGTTGCCGACGTCGCCGAGCGCCACCTCACCGATCGAGTCGTAGAAGGCCGCCAAGCCGTAGGTGGCCAAGGACTCATGGTCGCGTCCGCTGCCGGGCCTGGCCGCCTCAGTAGCGACGCGGACCTCGTTGACGCCGAGCGGATAGCCGTGTGTGGCTTCGAACGTCGAGGTCATCGTGGCCACTGCGGCGGTGATGTCGGCCCGCCACAGTGAGAGCCAGGTGTGGTGATCCATGCCGCGAGTCACAGCTCAGGCCTTCGGGTGCAGGATGGCCTCGGCGATCTGCTGCACGCGTTCCATGGTGATCCCCGTTCGCTGTTCGACCGCGAGCGGGTGGTCGGTCGGCTCAAGTTCTATGAAGGGTCGCTCGCCGACGGCACGGGTGTGAAGCATGGTCTTCAGGTTGATCGTCGACGGCGAGTACAGGGGCAGGTCCGTCGACAGCCAGCCGAAGTACGCGGGCTCCGACTCGCGGCCAGGGGTTTCCCACAACTCACTCGCGCGCTCGAAGTTCTTCCCGCTGAGCGAGACCCACACGCCCCATGAGAAGACGTCGTCTCGGCCGATGACCGGCAGCTCGATCAGGCCTCGTACGAAGAAGGCCTCGTCCTGGATCACGCACTGGTCGGACGAGAGGACGCAGCCCGCCGCCTGCTCCATTCCGGGCTGCCAGTAGGCAGGTGCCGGGCTGGAGAAGTTCAGGGGAATCTCTTCATGGCGTTCGCCACAGCAGGTGCACGTGAATCCAAGATCGGCTGTCGGCAACGGCTGAAATCGGGCCGGTCTGATCGGTTCAATTGTGGGCCATTGTGCGGTCTTGTTCAGCCGTTGTTGGTGGTCGGGGTGCGGCCGAGTTCGCGGCCGCGCATGCGGTAGGACTCGCCTTTGAGGGAGTGGACCTCGG
>NZ_JBSGFD010000122.1:0-26345 GCF_053603215.1 Kitasatospora sp. NPDC004240
CGGGTGGAGAGGTCTCCACCCGGCCCCGCGGCCGTCGGTCCGTCCGTACGGGCTCAGCCGGCCCCCACGCCGGCCACGACCGCGGCACCGGCCCCCTCAGCGGCCTCTTCGGCGGCCCCGGCGGGCGCCGTACGGGCCGCCTCCGCGCGGATGAACGCCGCCAGTCCGGCGACCCCGTCGACGATCTGACGTGCGTTCACGGCGCTGATCGACAGCCGCAGCCGCCGCTCCCCGCCGCCCGCCGGGTAGAACGGGGCCATCGGCGTCCAGAGCACCCCGTGCTCCCGGGCGCAGCGTTCCACGGCGTCCCCGTCGGCCGTGAAGGGCACGTCCAGGACGGCGAAGAAACCGCCCTCAGGACGGTTCCAGGACAGCCCCAGCCGCTCGCGCTCGTCCGCCGGGAAGTGCCGCTCCAGCTCGCGCAGCAGCACGTCCAGGTTGGCCGCGTAGTGGGCGACGGCCGGGGCGTTGGCCTCGCGCAGCCGGCAGTCGTGGCGCAGCAGCATGCCGCCGATCACGGCCTGGCTGAGGGCCGGGGTGTTGACGGTGGTCATGCTCTTCAGCTTGGCCAGCTCGTCGGCGAGCAGGGTGCGCCGCCCGCCGGGCCCGGTCACCTCCTGGTCGGCGACCACGTAGCCGAGCCGGGCCCCGGGGAAGCAGGTCTTGGCGAAGGAGCCGAGGTAGACGACCTGGCGGCGGCGGTCCAGCGCCTTGAGGGTGGGCCGCTCACCGGCCTCCCGGGCGAAGAAGCCGTACGGGTTGTCCTCGACGACCAGCAGGTCCTCCTCGGCCGCCACGGTCAGCAGTCCGGCGCGGGCGGCCGTGGGCATGCTGGTGCCCGAGGGGTTGGCGAAGTCCGGCACCACGTAGAGCGCGCGGGCGCGGCGGCCGCTCTCCCGTACGGCGCGGGCGGCGGCGCGGACGGCCCGCGGGTCCGGTCCTCCGGCCGGGCCCTCGGGCACCGGGACGGTGGCCAGGTCCAGCAGCCGGGCGGCGCCGGTGACGCCGACGTAGCAGGGCGAGCTGACCAGCAGGACGTCCTCGGGGGTGGCGCACAGGGCGCGCAGCACCAGCAGCATGCCCTCCTGGGCGCCGACGGTCAGCACCAGGGCCTCGGGCGGCACGGTCAGGCCCTCGTCGTTGGCGAGGGTGCGGGCGACCAGGTCGGCGATGACGCCCTTGGTGGGCCCGTACTGGAACAGGGTGGTGCGGACGGCGTCCCGGCCGAGCCCGCGCGCGGCAAGGTGGGCGAGGTAGATGTCCAGGTACGCGGGGACGTCCTCGGGCTCGAAGAAGCCCTCGTGGGGGCGGCCGGGGGCGAAGGACAACGCGTCCGGGTAGCGCTCGGTGACCTCGTTGAGGAAGGTCATGGCGTCCAGCAGCGGGTCGGAGAGGCTGGCGTGCAGGCTCTCCAGCGGCAGGGGGACGGGGAGCGGGCCGGTCACCGCAGGGCCTCGCGCAGGCGGGCGGCGGCGTACGCGTGGGCGTCGCGCCCGGCGTCGAGCGCCCCGGCCATCGCGAAGAAGCCGTGCGGGACGCCGTGGTAGCGGCGGTGCTCGACGGGGACGCCGGCGGCGCGCAGGGCCTCGGCGTACCGCTCGCCCTCGTCGCGCAGCGGGTCGTACTCGGCGGTGATGACGGTGGCGGGCGGCAGTCCGCCGAGGTCGGGGGCGCGCAGCGGGGAGGCCAGCGGGTCGTCGCCGTCGGCGGGGTCGGCCAGGTAGTGGCCCCAGTACCAGGCGACCGAGCGGCGGTTGAACAGCAGCGGGTCGTCGTGCTCGCGCAGGGACGGCGTGTCGGCGCGGTGGTCGGTGTTGGGGTAGACCAGCAGCTGGTGGCGGATGGCCGGGCCGTCGCCGTCGCGGGCGAGCAGGGTGAGGGCCGCGGCGAGGTTGCCGCCGGCGCTGTCGCCGCCGACGGCCAGCCGACCGGGGTCGATGCCGAGCCCGTCCGCGTGCTCGGCGAGCCAGCGGGCGGCGGCGTGGCAGTCGTGGACGGCGGCGGGGAAGGGGTGTTCGGGGGCGAGCCGGTAGCCGACGGCGGCGGTGACGCAGCCGGCGGCGTTGGTGAGGGCGCGGCAGATGGCGTCTCCGGTCTCCAGCGAGCCGAGCGCCCAGCCGCCGCCGAACAGGTAGAGCAGGGCGGGCAGGGGCTCCCGGTCACCGGCGGGGTCGTCCTGCGGGCGGTAGAGGCGCAGGGTGAGGGCGCCGCCGGGGCCGGGGAGCTCGTACTCCTCGACGGCGCCGACCGGCTCCGGGTCACCGCCGGCGGCCTGGATGTCGGCCAGGTCGGCGGCCCGGGCCTCGGCGAGGGTGAGCGTGTACAGCGGGGGCGCGCCGGAGGCCGCGCGCCGGTCGCGCAGGGCCTCGGCCTGGGGGTGCAGGGGCATGGCTGTCCTGTCGGTCGGGGGTTGGGCGGGGCGGCGGTCTCTGCGGTGCCTCAGCGGTCGGTACCTCAGCGGTCGGTACCTCAGCGGTCGGCCTCGACGTAGACGGTCTCGTCGGTGCGGAAGGCGGTGTCCAGGTCGGCGACGTCGGGGCGCAGGCCCTGGCGGTAGGCGCACGGGCGGATCGCCCCGGGGGCGAAGCCGGCCCGGGTGAGCACGTGGCGCAGCTCGTCCAGGTCGTAGATCCACTGGTGGCCGTAGTGGCGGAAGATCTGGTTGACCAGGAACGCGGGGCGCTGCGGCATCGGCGGGCCGAAGCCGAGGGTGGCCAGCCGGCGGCGGTGCTTGGTGAGGAAGCCGTCGCCGTTGGCGTAGCCGGCGAGGTAGCGGGCCAGGTCGGGGGTGGTGATCCGGAGCACGCCGCCGGGGCGCAGCACCCGGCGGGCCTCGGTGAGCCAGTGCACGGCGACCGGCATGGTGACGTGCTCGATCAGGTGCTCGGCGTAGACCCAGTCGACGCTGGCGTCGGCGAAGGGCAGCGGGCGTCCGATGTCGAGCTGGGTGAACCAGCGGTCGCCGTCGACCCGGTAGAGGGTGCCGGGTTCGGTGGCGAGGCCGGGGCCGCGCAGGGTGGCGAGGTCGGTGCCGAGGCCGGCCGGGTGCTCGGTCCGGAAGGCCGCGAACTCGATCCCGGTGAGGCCGAGTGCGAGGAAGTCCTCGCGGGAGTGGGGCAGTCCGGCGGTGGGCGCGGCTTCGAGGCTCTTGCAGGTGGCGACCTGCTCGCTGAAGCCGTCGAGGTGGGCGGCGAGGCCGTCCGGGTCGTCCCAGTCCCAGCCGGGGAAGTTCGTCATGTCGTCCGTCTTTCCAGGGGAATGTCGAAGGAGGTCGCAGGAGTGCGGGGCGCGGGCCCCGACGGCCGTCCCGGCGGGGCGCTCGGGTGCCACGCGGCGGGACGCCCAGGCACGGTACGGCCGGGGCGCTCAGGCGCGGTACGGCCAGGGGGCGAGCGCGCCGGGGTCCAGGTCGGCGAGCCGGGGGCGGCCCAACAGGGCCATGGTGTGCTCCAGTTCCTCGCGCAGCAGGGTCAGCACCTGTTCCACGCCGGCCTCGCCGGCCGCGGCGAGGCCCCAGAGCACCGGGCGGCCGATCAGGACGGCCCGGGCGCCGAGGGCGACCGCGAGGGCGATGTCGGTGCCCGTCCGGACACCGCCGTCCAGGAGGACGGGCAGGTCCGGCGGTACAGCGGCGACCACCTCGGGCAGAACCGAGAGGGTCGCCGGGGCACCGTCGAGCTGACGGCCGCCGTGGTTGGAGACCACGACGGCGTCCACGCCGTGCTCGGCGGCCAGCCGGGCGTCCTCGGCGGTGAGGATGCCCTTGAGGACCAGCGGCAGGCTGCTGCGCTCGCGCAGCCAGGCGAGGTCCGCCCAGGTCAGGCCGGGGTCGAACTGCTCGCGGGCGTGGTCGGCGATGCCGGAGGAGCCGTGGCCGGCACGATGGCTGGCGGCCATCAGGTCCTGGTCGAGGTTGACGGCCCGGATGTGCGGCGGGATGGCGAAGCCGTTGCGGGCGTCGCGCAGCCGCCGGCCGATCCGGGGGGCGTCCACGGTGAGCATCAGCGCGCGGTAGCCGGCCGCCTCGGCCCGTTCGACGACGGCGGCGAGGGCGTCGCGGCGGCGCAGCCAGTACAGCTGGAGCCAGAGCGGCCCGGTGGCGGCGGCCGCGATGTCCTCCAGGGTGCGGCTGGCGAAGATCCCGGCGACCAGGAGGGCCCCGGCCCGGCCGGCGGCGCGGGCGGTGGCGGTCTCGCCCTCGGGATCGTACAGCCGGTGGTAGGCCATCGGCGCGATGCCGACGGGCAGGTGGAGCGGGGTGTCGAGCAGGGTCAGCCCGGTGTCGGGCGCCGAGACGTCGACGAGCGTGCGGGGGCGCAGTGCGTAGTGGTCGAACTGGGCCCGGTTGGCGGCCAGGGTGCGCTCGGCGCCGCTGCCGCCCTGGACGAAGTCCCAGACCTCGTCCGGGAGTCGGGCGCGCGCGGAGCGCTCGATGTCCGCCAGTGCGAGTGGTCCCACGGGCATCCTCCCCGGGACGGGCCGCGCTCGGACCAGTCCCGTCCGGGCAGCGTAGGAGGTCTGGACCTCATTGGTATAGACCTTGATTTGACCCATCGTCTGTGCAATGGTCTGGCAACGGAATTGACCGTACTGCTTGTGAACGGCGTCCTTACAACCTCCTCTTTCGTGGAGTGGCGTTGACCGGCTCTTCCCCTCTTCCGCCCCGGCCGGCCGGAGCCCCGCACACCGAGGCCCCGCCCGACTGGGTGGAACACCACCTCCTGGCCGGTCCCGGCGACGAGGAGTGCCTGCGATTCGGCACCCCCGTCGACCGGGACACCCTGCGCGGCCTGGTCGCCGAGCAGACCGACCGGCTCACCGCCGCCGGGCTCGCACCCGGTGGCACGGCCGCCCTGCGGCTGCCCCCCTCGCTCGGCTTCGTCGCCGCGCTGCTGGCCTGCTGGCGGCTCGGCGCGCAAGTCGCCCTGCTGGACCACCGACTGACGGACCATGAGATCGCCCGCGCGGTCGAACGGCTCGCACCACAGGTCCTGGTGGAGTCCGCGTACCGCCCCTCGGCGGCGCTGCGCGGCTTCGCCGAGACCGACCCGGTGGCCGTGCGGCGGCCGGACGGACGGCCCGCGGTCACCGGCCACGCGCTGCTCCAACTCAGCTCCGGCTCCACCGGTCCGGCCAAGGTGATCGGCCGAACCGCGGCCGACCTGCTGCGCGAACTCGACTGCTACACACGGCTCGCGGACTTCCCCGGGGCCGGCGAGCGGGTCGTGCTGCTCTCCTCCGTGGTGCACGTGCTCGGACTGGTCGGCGGACTGCTGAACAGCCTGCACGCGCACGCCCCCCTGACCGTTCCGGAACGGATGACGGCGGCCGGCATCCTGGCCGCCGTCGCCGAGGACGACCGACCCACCACCGTGATCGGCGTCCCCTTCCACGCCGAGCTGCTGGCGGGGGCCACCGCTCCCCCGCCGCTGCCCGGCCTGCGCCGGATGATCGTGGCCGGCGAGCTGATCCGACCGGGTCTGCCCGCCGCGTTCACCGCCCGGTACGGCGTACCGCTGGGCACCATGTACGGGATGACCGAACTCGGGGTCATCGCCACCGACCTGGACGGCGACCTGCACCCGCGGGCCGAACCGGTGCACGGGATGCGACTGCGGGAGGTGGCGGGCGAGTTGCAGCTGGCCGTGCCGGCCTCCCCGTACCCCGGGCTGACCGACCCGACCCGCTGGGCGGACGGCTGGCTGCACACCCGGGACGCCGCCCGCCTCGATCCGGACACCGGCCGGGTCACCGTGCTCGGCCGGCGGGACTCGCAGGTCTCGATCGGCGGGCTCAAGGTGGACCTCACCGAGGTCGAGCAGACCCTGGCCGCGCTGCCGGAGGTCCGCGAGGCCGTGGTGGTCTTCGACGAGGGCGCCATCGAGGCGTACCTCGCCACCGAGGAGGCCGCCGACCCCGCGGCCGTCCACGACGGGCTCGCCCGGGAACTGGCCGCCTACAAGCGGCCCCGGCGGCTCGCCTTCCTCCCCGCGCTGCCGCGCACCGCCACCGGCAAACTCGTGCGCGACACCACCGCGCTGCGCGCCGCCGCGACCGTGGTCTGACCGTTCCACCCTCCGCACCACCCGCGCCCTCCGCGGCGCACCGCCGCCTCCGCGCCGGCCCGACCGGCCGCCCGCGCCCGGCGCACGGCTCCATCCCCCGACGCAGCACAAGGAGATCCACCATGCAGGACCGCATTCGCGAGTTCGTCCTCGCGGCGCTCACCGAGATGCAGTACGACGTCTCCGAGGTCACCGGTGACACCGACCTCGGCCCGGCCGGGCTCGACCTGGAGTCGCTGGCCCTGGCCGATCTTTCGGTGCAGGTGGAGGACGAGTTCGGGGTCAAGTTCGACCTCGACGAGATGGAGACCACCGCGATGATGACCCTCGACGAGTTCACCGCCGACGTCGCCCGGCGGATCGCCGCCGCCGACGCCCCGGCCGCCGCCGGCAGCCCCGCGTGAGCGCGACGGGGACGACGGACCTGACCGGGCCGGCGGTGCTGCCGGGCCGGGCGGAGGTCCTGGAGATGCTGGCGGCGTTCGGGCAGCGCGCCGCCGACAGCGTCCCGGAGACCCTCGGATCGCTCGAACTGACCTGGCTGGTGGCGGAGTTCGAGCAGCGGTACGCCGTCGAGCTGGAGCTCTCGGACGAACGCTTCGAGGCGGTGCGCACGGTGGACGACGCCGTCGCGGTGCTGCGCGAGGCCGTCCTGACGGCCCGAAACGCGGACATCGCAGGGTCCGCCGAGGGCGCGGGGGCAGCCCGGTCATGAGCGCCGCCGCACCACCCGACCCGCGGCCGGTGCTCACCGGCCTCGGGGTGCTGAGCGCCTTCGGCCGGGGCCCGGCCCCGCTGGCCGCGGCCGCCGCGCACGGCAAGGGCGCCTTCGCCGAGGTGACCCGCTTCGACGTCGGCGCCCGGGCCACCCGCCGGGCGGCCCTGCTGCCCGATCCACCACCGCTCGCGCGGGCCGTGCTCGACGCCGTGGCCGACGCCTGCGAGGCGGCCCGGCTGCCGTCCGGGCCCGGCGGCACCGGGGGCACCCCGCTGCTGCTGGCCCTGCACAGCGACCTGCGCACCGGACAGGTCGCCGCCGCCGTCACCGAGGGAGCCGCGGCCCTGGGTCTGCCCGGCGTCACCCGGGTCTACACCGGCGCCTGCGTGGCGGCCGGTACCGCCGTGGCGGACGCCGCCGCCCTGGTCGCCGCGGGCCGCCACCCCCGGGTGGTGGTCGCCGCCGGGCACCTGGTCGAGCCGGGGGTCTTCGCGGCCTTCGACGCCGGCCGGGCACTCGCCCGGGACGGCGAGCTGCGCCCGTTCAGCGCCGGACGCAGCGGCACCCTGCTCGGGGACGCCGCGGTGGCCGTGGTCGTCGAGGCCGCCTCGGCCGCCGACCACCGCGGCGCGCCGGTGCTCGCCCGGCTGGCCGGCTGGGGCCGCTCCGGGGACGCCCACCATGTGTGCCGTCCGCTGCCGGACGGCGAGGGGGTGGCCCGCGCGGTGACCGCCGCGCTCGGCCGGGCCGGCGTCGACCCGGCCGAGGTGGGGTACGTCAACGCCAACGGCACCGGCTCGCCGCTCTCCGACCTGGCGGAGGCCCGCGCGCTGCGCCGGGTGTTCGGCGCCCGTCTGGACCGCCTCCCGGTCAGCTCCAGCAAGTCCGTGCACGGCCACGCCCTGGAGGCCTCGGCCCTGCTCGAACTCGCCGTCACCACCGCCCTGTTGGGCGAGGGACTGCTGCCCGTCAACGCCGGCTGGCTGGGCCCGGACCCGGAGGTCGGCCTCGACCTGGTGCTGGACGGGCCGCACGAGGCCCGGCCGCGCTACGCGCTCAGCCTCAACTCGGCGTTCGGCGGCGCCAACACCGCACTCCTGGTGGCCGCCGCGTGACCGGACCCGACACCACACCGGCGCCCGCACCCCGCCCGGGCGCACCCCGCGTCCTCGCCCTGGCCCGCTGGCCCGACCCGGAGGACGAACGGCGGGGCGGCACCGCCGAACCGCCCCCGCTGCCCGGCTTCTCCGCCTCCACCTTCAACCCCCTGGTGGCGGCCGTCGCCGAACGCTGCCTGAGCGGCCTGCTCGGACCGGCGGAGCAGGCCGGGGAGTCACGCACCGCGCTGCTGCTCGCCAGCGGCGGCGGCGACCGGGCCACCGCCCGGGCCATCGACGCCGCGGCCGCCTCCGGGCGCCGGGTGCCACCCCTGCTGTTCTTCCAGTCCAACCCCAACGCCGTCCTCGGACACCTCGCGGCCCGCTGGCGGCTGACCGGTCCGGTCGTCGCCATCGGCCTGCCCCGGGCCGGCGCACCCGGTGAAGTCCCGGCGCAGGCCCTGGAGTCGGCCGAGCTGCTGCTCGCCGACGGGGACGCCGACCGGGTCCTGCTCATCGCCGCGGAACAGGGCGACGCACCCGGTCGGCACGACCACGCGGTGGCCGTCCTGCTCGCCGCCGGCTGAGTCGCCGCACCACCGGCCACCGCGCCCCGCCGCTCCCCGAACCCACACCCCCGGCGCCGCCCCGCACGCCGCGCCCGTACCCGCATGGCCAGCACCATGGGAGGGATCCACCACCGTGAGCATCCGCAGCATCCGCACGCTCCTGGCGGACGACCCGGACGTCGGCGCCGGAAACGTGCTGACCGGCAGAGTCGCCCTGGGCACCGGCCTGGACGAGCCCCTGCTGACCTTCGACACCCCGGTCGACGACCACGCCGCCTGGCAGCCCTTCACCCTGCGCGAGCTGGACCGGGCGGTCCGGGCCCGGGCCGCCGCGCTGCACGGCCTGGGCGTGGCGCGCCGCGACCCGGTCGTGGTGTACGCGGACGCCGCCGCCGACCACGTCCTCACCTTCCTGGCCCTGGCCCGGCTCGGCGCCGTCCCCGCGCTGCTCAACCCGAACGTGGACGGCGAGCGCGCGGCCCGCTACATCGCCCGGCTCGGCGCCGCCGGCGTGCTGGTCGACGCCGCGCACCGGGAGGCGCTCGCCCCGTACGACCCGGGCGCGCCGCTGCTGCCGGAGATCGGCACGCTGGGCGCCGGCGACCCCGACGCGGCGCCCGCGCCGTACCGGCACTGGTCCGGCGACCCGGTGGCGATCACCCACTCCTCGGGCACCACCGGGATGCCCAAGGCCGTGGTGCACTCGCACGCGAGCCTGTACGCGGCGATCCGCCACCGCCTGCGGCTGCCGCGCCCGCAGGGCTCGGACCGGATGCTCAGCGCCCTGCCCGCCCCGCACGCCGCGACCCTGATCGCGGTCAACCTGGCACTCAGCTCGCACGCCGAACTCGCCGTGCTGTCACGGCAGTCGGGTGCCGGTGTGCTGGACGCCATCGAACGGTGGCAGCCGCGCGGGGTGATCGGCTTCGCGGCCACCTGGGCCGAGTTCGCCCACCACGACCTGGCCGCCCGCGACCTGGACTCGGTCGCCCTGTGGTGGAACACCGGGGACTGCGCGCACGAGGTCCACATCCGCCGGCTGATCGCCGCGGGCTCCCGGGAGACCGTCACCCGGGCCGGCCGCGGCCGCGAGCCGGGCTCGGTGTTCGTCGACGGCCTGGGCTCCACCGAGATGGGCCACTCGCACTTCTTCATCACCCACGCCCCCGGCACCGAGAAGTACGGACGCTGCGTCGGGCGGCCGCACGCCTTCGTGGACTGCGAGGTGGTCGGCCCGGACGGTGAGCCGCTCGGCGACGGCGAGGTCGGCGAGCTCGCCACCTCCTCGCCCACCCTGGCGCTCGGGTACTGGAACGACTCGGCCAGGACCTTCCGCACCCGGATCCGGGGCCGGTTCCTCACCGGCGACCTGATGTACCGGGACGAGGAGGGCTACTACTACCACGTCGACCGGGCCGTGGACTCGGTGGAACTCGGCGACGGCAGAAGGCTGTTCACCGCCCAGTCGGAGGAACGGGTGCTGGCCGCCTGCCCCGGGGTGGCGGACTGCACGGTGGTCGCGGTCCGGGACGGCGGGCGGGTGGTCACCGACGTCCTGCTGGTCCTCTCCGCCGACGCCGACCCGGCGGTGGACCGCACCGAGGAGGTGGTCGCCGCGCTGGACGAGCACACCGCCGCCACCGTGCGCCAGGTCCTGGTGGTCGCGGGCGACGACCTCCCGCTCGGCCCGACCGGCAAGGTCCGCAAGGTGCTGCTGCGCGAGCGCTACCTCGCCTCCGTCACCGCCGGCCCGGCCGGCTCCACGGACTCCACGGACGCCGCCGACCCCGCCGACTCGGCCGCGGTGGCCGTCCGATGAGCGTCGTCGTCACCGGGCTGGGCCTGGTCACCCCGCTGGGCCGCAAGCCGGCCGAGGTCTTCGACGCGCTGACCGCCGGGCACAGCGGCATCGTCGCCGTGCCCGAGGGCCACCCCGCGCACGGCTGGCTGCCCGCCGCCGGGATCGCCCCGCACATCGAGGGCCGTGAGGTGCTGCCGCCCACCGAGACCCGCTGCGTGGACCGCTTCGTGCTGCTCGCCCTGGCCGCCGCCGACGACGCGCTCGCCGACGCCGGACTGGTCGTCGGCCGGGACGTCGACCCGCGCCGCACCGCGGTGGTGCTGGCCACCGGCGGCGGGGGCCTGGAGACCTTCGAGCAGCAGTCCCACCGCCGCCTGGAGCGCGGCCGCACCGGCGTCAGCCCGTACCTGCTGCCCGGGATGCTCTCCAACATGGCCACCGCCCGGGTCGCCATCAAGTACGGGATCCGGGGCTACAGTTCGGCGATCGTCACGGCCTGCGCGGCCGGCGCCCAGGCGGTCGCGGAGGGGCTGCGGCTGATCCGGGCCGGCGACGCGGACGTGGTGGTGTGCGGCGGCACCGAGTCCTCGCTGCACCCGACCATCGCCGCCGCCTTCACCAACGCCCGTGCACTGGCGCAGGGTTGGGACGACCCGGCGCAGGCGAGCCGGCCGTTCGACGCCCGCCGCAACGGCTTCGTGCTCGGTGAGGGCAGCGCCGTCCTGGTCCTGGAGCGCGCCGAGCACGCGGACGCCCGCGGCGCCGCCGGCTACGCCGACCTGCTCGGCTGGGGCGCCTCCACCGACGCCCACCACCCGACCATGCCGCGTCCGGACGGCGAGGGCGCCGCCGACGCGATGCGCGCGGCGATCGCCAACGCGGGCCTGGCACCGGCCGACATCGGCTACGTCAACGCCCACGGCACCGGCACCAAGCTGGGCGACGTCGCCGAGAGCGCCGCGATCCGGGCCGTGTTCGGCGAGGACGGCCCGGCCGTCAGCTCCACCAAGGGCGCCACCGGCCATCTGCTCGGCGCCGCCGGGGCGGTGGAGGCGGCCGTCACCGCGCTCGCGGTGGCCCGCGGCCAGCTGCCGCCCACGGCCAACCTGGAGGAGCCCGACCCGTCCTGCGCGCTCGACCACGTCCGCGGCACCGCCCGGGCGGTCCCGCCGCGCGCGGCACTCAGCAACGCCTTCGCGTTCGGCGGCCACAACGTCAGCCTGATCCTCGGCCCGCCGACCACCCGCGCCGCCAAATAGCCGCCGAGCAGCCGCCGAGTACCCACTGAGCAGCCCACCGAGCGGCTGCCGAGCGGCCGCCCCGTGGTCACCGAGCCGCCAAGTGGCCGCCCGGTCCGGTCCGGCGGCCGCGCCCGGGACGCCCGCGTCCCGTCCACCTCCCCTCTCCCGGAGACCCCTTGTCCATCCAGACGATCACCCATGTCGAGTACCACTGCGCGGACGCCGCGCAGACCGCCGCCGAGCTCCATGCGGGCTTCGGCTTCCTCCGCGACGCCCACCAGCCCGCGTGGCAGCCCGGGGTCCGGGCCGTCCACGTCCACCAGGGCTCGATCCGGATGCGCCTGCTGTCCGGCGAGTCCTCCGACCACCCGGTCGCCCGCTACGTCGAACGCCACGGGGACGGCGTCGCCGTGCTCGCGCTCGGCTGCGACGACCCGCAGGCCGCCCTGGAGCGCGCCGAACGGCACGGCGCCACCGTGCTGGACCGCGCCGGCCTGCTGATCTCCGGCTTCGGCGACACCGCCCTGCGGTTCGTCCCGCACACCTCCTCCGGCACCGAGGAGCCCCGCGGCGAACTGCTGGACGCGCTCGACCACGTCGCCGTCTGCGTCCCGGCCGGGCAGCTCGCGGACGCCGTGCGCTTCTGCGAGGCCGCCCTCGGCTTCCACCGGATCTTCGGCGAGTACATCGAGGTCGGCGAGCAGGCGATGGACTCCGGCGTGGTCCAGAGCGCCTCCGGCGACGTCACCTTCACCCTGATCGAGCCGGACACCACCCGCCGCGCCGGCCAGATCGACACCTTCCTCGCCGACCACGACGGCGCCGGCGTCCAGCACCTCGCCTTCCGCACCGAGGACATCGCCCACGCGGTGCGCACCGCCCGGGCCCGCGGCGTGGAGTTCCTGACCACGCCCGGCACCTACTACGACGGACTGGCCGAGCGGCTCGGCGGGACCGCCATCCCGGTGGAGACGCTGCGCGAGCTCGACGTCCTGGTCGACCAGGACCACGGCGGCCAGCTGTTCCAGATCTTCGCCCGCTCCACCCACCCGCGCCGGACCTTCTTCCTCGAAGTCATCGAGCGCCAGGGCGCCGGCACCTTCGGCACCGCCAACATCAAGGCCCTCTACGAGGCCGTCGAGCGCCAGCGCGCCGCCGCCTCCGTCTGAACTCCGAGGAGGAACACCGCATGACCATCGCACCCGAGTTCGTCCTGACCCACGCCGAGCTGGCGCTGCTGCCCACCGCCGAGGAGGTGGCGGGCTACCGCGAGCACGGCTGGTACCTCTCCCGGAAGCTGTTCACCGACGAGGAGCTCGACACCCTCCAGGCCGCCACCGAGAAGTACTACGAGGGCCACCGCGACCGCACCCTCGCCGTGCGCCCGCCGCGCCTCGCCGCCTGGGAGCCCTCGCACGGCCCCGTCCAGCGGCACAACGACTACGTCCACTTCGAGAGCGACGCCATCGCGGAGATCCTCCGCAAGCCCCTGGTCGGAGCCGTCGCCGCGCTGCTCGCCGGCACCGAGGAGATCCGGATCTTCCAGTCGACCCTGATCTACAAGCCGCCGGTGCCCGAGGAGCCCTCCAACCAGGTGCCGTGGCACTTCGACAAGCACTACTGGCACACCTCCACCTCGCAGGAGATGCTGACCGCGTTCATCCCCTTCCACGACTGCGGGGAGGAGAACGGCACCATCACCATGGTCGACGGCAGCCACCGCTGGCAGGAGCTCCCCTCCGGCGAGGACTCCACCCGGCACTTCGCCCAGCGCGACCGCTCCGAGCTGGAGTCGATCCTCGCCGCCAACGCCCGCCACAACGGCCAGGAGGTCCGCAAGGTCCCGGTGGTCATCCCGCGCGGGCACGTCAGCTTCCACCACTGCCGCACCTACCACGGCAGCGGCGCCAACCTGGCGGACACCCCGCGCCGGGCGGTCTCGCTGCACCTCCAGGACGGCGCCAACGAGTACCGGCACGCCACCCGCCCCGACGGCAGCCCGGCGTCCTACAACCACGACGTCGTGGTCCGCCGCACCGCCGACGGCCGCCCCGACTACGCCGACCCGGAGATCTGCCCGGTGGTGTGGCGGGGAGCGCTGTGACCGACCTGTCCTCGCCCGAGGGCCGCTACCGGATGCTGCGGCTGATCCGCGGCTTCGAGGAGCTCGCCCTCGACCTGGTCCGCACCGGGGTGATCACCGGCGGCATCCACCCCTACATCGGGCAGGAGGCCGTCGCGGTCGGCGTCTGCGCCGCACTGCGCCCGCAGGATCGCATCACCTCCACCCACCGGGGCCACGGCCACGTGCTCGCCAAGGGCGCGGCCCCGGACCGGCTGCTCGCCGAACTCGCCGGCCGTGCCTCGGGGTTGAACCAGGGCCGGGGCGGCTCGATGCACGCCGCCGACCTCTCGCTCGGCATCCTCGGCGCCAACGGCATCGTCGGCGCCGGCGCCCCGATCGCGGTCGGCGCCGCCTGGGCCGACCAACGGGCCGGCGAGGACCGGGTCGCCGTCACCTTCTTCGGCGACGGCGCCCTCAACCAGGGCGTCCTGCTGGAGTCGCTCAACCTCGCCGCGATGTGGCGGCTGCCGGTGCTGTTCGTCTGCGAGAACAACGGGTACGCCACCACCCTGCCGGCCGCCACCGCGGTCGCCGGCAGCGCCACCGGCCGGGCCGCCGCCTTCGGGATCCCGGCCGTCACGGTCGACGGGATGGACACCGAGGCCGTCCGGGCGGCCGCCGCCGAAGCGGTCGACCGGGCGCGCTCCGGCGGCGGACCCGCCTTCCTGGAGTGCCTCACCTACCGCTTCGAGGGCCACCACACCATGGAGCGACGGATGAGACTGAGCTACCGCACCCCCGAGGAGGTGGCCGACTGGCGCGGGCGCGACCCGCTCGCCCGGGCCGCCGCGGCGCTGCCCGCGGAGCTCACCGCCGGGATCGACGAGGCGGTGGCCCGGCAGCTGGCGCAGGCCGAACGCTTCGCCCTGGCCGCCGAACACCCGGACCCGGAGGGCGCGTTGGACCATCTGTACGCCGACGGGCTGCGGCCCAGGGCCGGGGCGGTGGGATGAGCAGGCTGTCGTACACCAAGGCGCTCAACCGGGCGCTCACCGACGCCCTCGCGGAGGATCCGGCGGTCTGTGTCTTCGGTGAGGACATCGGCGCCGGCATGGCCGGGCCGACCCTCAACCTGCTGGACCGCTTCGGCCCCGGGCGGATCGTCGACACCCCGCTCTCCGAGCAGGCCTTCACCTCGATGGCCATCGGCGCGGCGCTGACCGGCCGACGGCCCGTGATCGAGTTCCAGATCCCCTCCCTGCTCTTCCTGGTCTTCGAGCAACTGGTCAACCAGGCCCACAAGTTCTCCCTGATGACCGGCGGCCAGGCGAGCGTCCCGCTCACCTGCCTGGTGCCGGGCTCCGGCTCCCGGGACGGCTGGGCGGGCCAGCACTCCGACCACCCGTACGGCCTCTTCGCCCACGCCGGGATGAAGACCGTGGTCCCGGCCACCCCCACCGACGCCTACGGGCTGCTGCGCTCGGCGATCGCCGACCCCGACCCGGTCGTGGTGTTCGCGCCGGCCGCCGCCCTGCCCGTACGGGAGACCGTCACCTGGGAGCTCGCGCCGATCCCCCTCGGGTCGGCGCGGATCCACCGCGAGGGCACGGACGTCACCGTGGTCGCCGTCGGGCACCTGGTGCACGACGCACTGGCGGTGGCCGAGGAGTTGGCACCGGAGATCTCGGTCGAGGTGTTCGACCCCCGCACGGTGTACCCCTTCGACTGGACGGCACTGGCCGCCTCGCTGGAGCGCACCGGACGGCTGGTCGTCATCGACGACTCCAACCGCAGCTGCGGGATCGGCGCCGAGGTCCTGGCCACCGCCGCCGAGGAGATGCGTCTGATCGCCCCGCCCCGCCGGATCACCCGGCCGGACGGCACCGTGCTGCCGTTCGCCCCGCGGCTCGACCGCGCCCTCCAGCCCGGCCGGGAGCAACTGCGGCACGCGCTGAGGGCCGTAATGAAGTAGCGGCGCGCGCGACCATGAACGGGGCGGGGCCGGTCCGACCTGGGGGACCGGCCCCGCCCTTCCGCGTGCCGCCCTCCGAGCCGGGAGGCGCCGACGGCTCAGAGCACCTTGGCCAGGGCGGTCGCCCCCTCCGGCAGGACGTCCTGCGGCCGGCGGTGGCGGTGCAGGGCGGCCCGCCCGTCCGCGCCGCGCAGCCGGGCCGCGAGCCGGGCCGGCAGCACCGCGGTCAGCAGGAAGCCGCGCCCGCCGAAGCCCTCGGCCAGCCAGGAGACCCACGGCACGGGGAAGTTGGCGGCCGGGCTGAAGAACACCGGGCGCGCCCCCTGGAACACCACCTCGTACAGGCCGAAGCGGCTCCAGTTGGAGAGGGTGAAGCGCCGGTTCGCCGGGTCGAAGCCGAGCGGGACACAGTCGCGCAGCCGGTCCGGGCCGATCGCCTCCAAGAAGGCCAGGTTGCTGCGGAGGTTGAGGTGCGTGCCGGTGAAGTCCTCGATCGCGGTACGGATCGCCGCGGCCAGGACGGCCGGGCCGTCCTTCGGCGCCCAGTCGAGGTGGATCTCGCTGAGCAGGTTGCCGACCAGTCCCGGGGCCAGGCCCAGCGGCCGGCGGACGTTGACCGGGACGGTGAGCGGACGTGTCTCGTCGTCGCCGTCCAACTCCCTCAGGACGGCCACCACATGGGCGGTGAGCGCGTCGCCGGAGGAGAGCCGCCGGCCGGCCGCCGCGGCGAACTCCTCGCGCAGCCGGGCGATCTCCGCCTCGTCGAAGTACACCTGGACGGTCCGGGTGGAGCGGGGGGCCACGGCCAGTTCGCCGGCCAGGAACGCGGCCTGCGCCGGATCCGGCAGCCGGAAGCCCGGACGGCCGCAATCGGCCGCCGGGAGCACCGCGGCGAGGTGCGCGTCATGGTCCTCCACCAGCTCGGGGAGCGGGAGTTCACCGGCGGCGACGGCGTCGGCGCCCTCTCCGGCCCCCTCGGCGGCTCCCTCCACGGCGGCCGACCAGTGCCGCATGAACAGCACGAAGCTCTGCAGGTCGCCCACCGCGTGGTGCCAGGAGCAGCCCAGCACGGTGCCGCCCGCCGAGGGGCGGGTGATCCGTACGGTGAACAGCGGCACGCCGCCGTCCCGGGCGGCCACCGCGTCGACCGGGTCGACCAGTTCGGTGCCGGCCACGGTCACCCGGTTCATCGCCTCGGTGAGGGTGCCCTCGACCGAGTAACCCGTCATCGGGACACCGGAGTCGTCACAGACGATCTCCAGCGCGCCGGCGGCGGTGGTGCGCAGCCGTCCGCCGAACACCGGCACCGCGGTGAGCGCGGTGGCCAGGCCGGCGGCGAGCCGGTCCTCGTCCAGCTCCCGCTCGTAGAAGTGCACGACGGAGACCGAGAGGTCGGCGAGCATGGTGTCGACCAGTCCGCAGCGCACCACCGTGCCGGGCGCGTGCCCGGCGGTGACGGTCCGGGTGCCTCGGAAAACCGGCCAGGCGCTCATGCTGCTCCCTCGGGGGCGGGGGGTGACGTGGCCAACCGGTGTACCACGGCGGCGACTTCCGACCCTAGGGGGTGCGTGATCAGTGGTCCAGTCCAATCCGCGGATCCACCGGACCGCCACAGGAGGCCGCCGGCGGGCGGCACGCCCCGACGGCCCGCACCCGGCAGGCACTCGCCGCCACCGGCACCCGCGCCCGCGGCATCCGACCCCGACCCCGCCCGGACCTGCCCCAAGTCGCCCGAACAGATCCAAATCCACCTAAAACATCCCCTACCGGCCCCACCGTTGGCCGGATCCCACCGACAGACCGGCCGGATCGCCCCTGTGTGACCGCATTCCGGCAGGCGCTGACAACATTTCGGTTTCGCTCGCCCCCGATTCTTCACCCGGGGCTTCCCGTCGCGATGCCACATGTGCCATTTTACATGTCACACATCGAGCGGCTGCGCCCCAACTCGCAGCCCAACCGGCCCCGGAGGCCCCCACAGATGCGTCTCTTCCGGACATGTACGGCACAGGCGAGCCGTTTGTCGGCCATCGCCGTCGCCCTGCCGCTGGCTGTCGGGCTGATGGCCCCGCAGAGCCAGGCGGCGCCCGTGGCGCCCACGCAGCCGGCCACCTCGCCCACCCCGGTGAAGGCGGCCCCCCGAGCGATACCGCTCCCCAAGTCCCCCGACACCCCGAAGGACAGCCGCCCGCTGGCCTCCGAGCTCGACGCCGAGCGGTCCAAGGCCCCCCAGGCCGCGCTGACCGTCACCGGCAAGGGCACCTCCACCGGCACCTCCACCGGCACCTCCAAGTCGGCGAAGAACCTCCAGGCGGCCCCCTCCGCCGCCGACGAGTCCTGCCAGGTCTCCGCGTTCGTCAACAAGACCGGCGGCGCGCTGCTCCAGCAGGTCAAGTCGGTGACCGTGGACTGCCTGAACACCATGTACCCGCTGATGGGCGCCGACGCCCAGAACATCTTCGCCGAGTCCAAGATGGTCACCGTCGCGGACGAGCTGAAGCGGACCGCCACCACCTACCCCGGCGACAACAGCACCTCCGCCGGCCAGCTGGTGCAGTTCCTGCGCGTCGGCTACTACGTGCAGTGGACCAACCGGGCCACCATGCCCGCGTACGGGGCCGCGCTCAAGAGCTCCGTCCGCGGTGCGCTCGACACCTTCTTCGCCGCCCCGCACGCCTACGACGCCAACGACGTCAACGGCCGCACCCTGGCCGAGTCGATCACCCTGATCGACAGCGCCTACGAGAACGCCCGCTACGTCGGCGTCGCCAAGCGGATGTTCAACGACTTCCGCCCGACCTGGCCGAACAACATGTGGTGGGCCACCAACAGCGCCGTCGACCTCTTCGAGCGCGCCTTCGGCGACGACGACAAGGAACCGGCCTTCGTGGCCGCCCTCGCCGCCGACCCGGGCGTCTCCGCCTCGATGGCCAAGCTGGTCCGCGACAACGGCTCGATCATCACCGGCGGCGACACCGCCACCGACACCGGCATCCAGCTCGGCGCCTTCCTCGCCCACGACGCGCTGAAGGCCCAGGCCAGGCCGCTGGTCAAGGAGCTGATCAACCGCTACCCGCTGGTCGGCGCCACCGGTCCGCTCACCATGAACCTCGCGTGGTTCGCGGAGAAGAAGGACCAGAACAACTGCTCCTACTACGGCATCTGCGACCTGCCGACCAGGCTGCCCCCGCTGGTGCTCACCGTCGACCACTCCTGCAACGCCAAGCTGCGCATCCGCGCCCAGCAGATGAGCGCCACCGAGCTGGCCGACACCTGCACCAGCCTGATCAACCAGGACGCCTACTTCCACCAGGTGATCAAGGACCCGGGCGCCATCCCCGGTGACCTGAACACCAACCTGGAGGTCGTCGTCTTCGACGCCTACTACGACTACAGCCTCTACGCCTGGGCGATGTACGGCATCGACGTCGACAACGGCGGCATGTACGAGGAGGGCAACCCGACCCAGGCCGGCAACCAGGCCCGGTTCATCGCCCACGAGGCCACCTGGCTGCGCCCGAAGTTCGAGGTCTGGAACCTCAACCACGAGTACACCCACTACCTCGACGGCCGCTACAACATGTACGGCGACTTCAACGCCGGCATGACCACCCCGACCATCTGGTGGGTCGAGGGCATCGCCGAGTACATCTCGTACGGCTACCGCCAGGAGCGCGACGCCAAGGCGATCGAGCAGGCCGCGCTGAAGACCTACAAGCTGAGCGAGCTGTTCGACACCACCTACGAGAACAGCGCGGACAAGGACGTCCAGTCCACCCGGGTCTACGCCTGGGGCTACCTGGCCGTGCGCTACATGCTCCAGTCGCACCCGCAGGACCTGAACACGGTGCTCGCCAAGTACCGTGCCGGTGACTGGGCCGGCGCCCGCACCTTCCTCAAGAACACCATCGGCACCACCTACGACGCCGACTTCGCGAACTGGCTGACCGCCTGCGCCGCCGACAACTGCGGCACCCTGCCGCCCGCCCAGGCCCCGCTGTGCACCAACGCCGACGCCCGGCAGTTCGACCAGGACTGCCGCCGCGACAACCTCGCGGCCACCACCGGCAACTACAGCTACCACTTCCTGTACCTGCCGGCCGGGGTGAAGGAGCTCACCATCACCAGCACCGGTGGCACCGGCAACGCCGACCTCTACTACAACGGCGGCAACTGGGCCACCACCGGCTCCTACCAGGCGAAGTCCACCAACTCCGGCAACGGCGAGACCCTCACCATCGCCAACCCGCCGGCCGGTTGGGTCTACTTCAGCCTCCACGCCCAGCAGGGCTTCTCCGGCGCGAGCGTGAGCACGAAGTACACGACCGCCGCCTGAGGCGTTTCTGACACGCCTAGTGAACTCCCGTACGGGGCCGCTGTCCTGACCGCTTCCACAGCGGCTCCCGTACGGGCCCTCCCACAGGGGCCCGGCCGTCCTTCCACCGACCGGACCTCTCCTCCCGCCGGGCGCGCCGCCCGCACGGCCCGCCCGGCACGCCGTCGCACGTGCACCGCCTCCCCCACACTCCCCCGGTCACGCGCGGCGGCCTCCCGTACGCCCTCACACGACTGGAGACCCGGTGTCCCCCACGACACGCGTCCGCAACACCCTGCTCTCGGCCGCCCTCGCGACGGCCCTGGCGGTCCCGCTCATCCAGAGCGCCCAGGCCGCGGCGCCCGCCGCCCCGGCCACCCTGAGCGCCCCCGGCTCCAACTCCGGCTCCGGCTCCGCGGCGAACGCCGTGCACGGCCCGACCGGTGACGGCGGCCACGGCGCCTCGTCCACCACCCTGCCCGGCCCGCAGGGCGCGCCCGGCTCGGAGAACCTGCAGCCGACCACCGACGCCGCCCCGCAGGCGGGCGACCCGGCCGGCACCACCGCCGTGGACACCGGCGAGGCAGCCGGGGGCTGCTCGCTGGACGCCTTCACCTCGCTCACCCCGGCCGCCCTGGCCGACTTCCTCGCCGACCGTTCCCACAGCTACCAGGGCTGCCTGCGGCCGCTGCTCGTCGACTGGGACCCGAAGCTCGCGAAGATCTTCACCCCGGCCCACGTCCGCGCCGCCGCCCAGCGGGTCAGCGCGCTCGCGCCCCGCTTCGACGGCGCCAACAACCTCAACCAGCAGGAACTCTGGTACTACCTGCACATCGCGGTGTACTTCGACTACGGCCACCCCGAGCTCGACCTCAACGACGACACCACGACGGCCGCCATCGAGCAGGCCATCGCCGACTACACCGCCAACCCCCGGGTGTTCGAGCCGACCACCGCGAACGGCAGCGCCATGGGCGAGCTGCTGCAGACCAGCACCGCGCCCAACCTGCGCCCCGGCCGGCTGGCGCTGGGCGAGCGGGTCCTGCGGATGTTCGCCCCGGGCAGCGCGGCCATCGGCGACACCGGCTGGAACTGGGCCGTCCAGGCCGCCCTCCAGATCTCCTTCCAGGGCGTCAACAACCGGAGCGAGGACCCGGAGGGCCGGTTCCTCACCGCCCTCGCCGCCAACCCCGGCTTCCGGGAGGCCGTCCGCGCCTACTCCGGCTACGCCCACCTCAAGGGCACCCGCAGCGAGTGGGCCGTCGACGACGCCATGAAGGAGTACGCCCGCTTCGCCACCGTCGAGGCCCTGAAGCCCGAGCTGCGGGGCACCGTCGGCCCGGCGCTGGCGAGCGTGCAGAACATCTTCGGCCGCCTCGGCATCGCCTGGGGCGCGCTGGCCGTGCCGGTCAACGACCTCGGGCTCTGCGGCCAGTACGCCGGAACCTGCCGGGCGGACGTCGACCGCGAGATCTTCCCCCACACCTACAGCTACGACAACGGCACGCTGGTCGTCCGCACCGCGCTGGACCGGGCCACCGCCGACCAGCTCTACTACGCCACCAAGCAGGTCAAGGCGCAGTTCTTCCGGGTCCTCGGCACCGACCAGCCGCTGGCCGGGGACGACCACCCGGTGCTGAACGTGCGGCTGTTCGACACCAAGCCGCACTACCGGGCGCTGCAGTACCTGCTGCACGGGATCGGCGACGTCGAGAACGGCGGGATGTTCATGGAGGGCAGCTCCACGTTCTACACCTACCAGCGCACCACCCAGGAGTCCTACCTCAGCCTGGAGGAGCTGTTCCGGCACGAGTACACCCACTACCTCAACGCCCGCTGGGCGATCCCCGAGTCCGGCTACACCACGCGCTGGCCGGCCGACGCCACCTTCGCGATGAACGAGGGCACCGCGGAGTACTTCGCCGGCGCCACCGCCAAGGACGGCGTCAAGGTCCGCCTCAACATGCTCAGACCGATCGCCGACAACCAGAAGTACGGCGTCCCGCACCTGACGGTCGACCAGACCGTCCACGCCACCTGGAACGGGCTGGGCTTCCGCGCCTACCCGTACGCCGCGGTGCTGTTCAACCTGCTCGGCGAGCGGCACCCGGAGCAACTCGCCGAGATGTACCGGCTGCTGCGCGCGGACGACCTCGACGGCTTCAACGCCTGGCGGGACCGCCTCGGCCGGGACGCCGCGCTCCAGGGCGAGTACGCGGCCTACCTGGCCGCGCAGATCCCGCAGTACGAGAAGCTGTACGTGCCGAACACCCAGTACACGTCCAACGGCAACCTGGACTACGCCTGGGCCTCCGAGGTGCAGGGCGCCTTCGCCCGGGCCACCGGGAACAACCCGGTGTGCAAGGACAACGGCGACTGGAACAGCAAGATGCGTTTCAGCTGCTCGGGACGCATCACCGCCAACCTCACCAACACCGCCGACGCCGGGCAGGTCCGCAAGGACATGTCCGCCACCGTCGACTACTTCCTGCTCACCCGGGCGGGCGCCGCCGCCGACAACCTCGCCGACATGAACTGCTGGTTCGGCAAGGTCGAGGTCTGGCCCACGGGCGCGGCCGGCACCGCCGACTACACCTGCGAGGGGCCGCTGCGCCGCTGATCCGCGCCCCGGTTCCCCCCCACCTGCCCCGGGCCCCTGCGGCCCGGGGCAGGTGGCGTTCCGGGACGGTCACCGCGGGTACGGTGGTGACGACGAACCGTCAGATCACCGCCGCCCAACGGCCGAAGGAGCTCGCCGTGGCCACCGAAGCCCGTCCCCTCCCCGCCCCCGTTCCCGTCCCCGAGCTGGACGCCGCCGTGGTGGCGCGGTGGCGCGACGCCTCCGGCGAGCTGGTGGACCTGCTGGCCGAGGCCCGGACCAGGGTGGGCGGGGTCGCGGCCGTCCGGCTCGGCGGCCCGCGCCCGACCGTACTGGTCACCGAACCGGAGGCCGTCCAGCACGTCCTGGGCCGGCACCCGGAGCGGTACGTGAAGCGCTCGCACCGGGCCCGGCTGCTGGTCGGGGACGGCGTGCTCTCCGCCACCGGCGAGGCCTGGAAGGGCCAACGGCGCCTGCTGCAGTCGCAGTTCACCGGCACCGGGATGCGCCGGTACGAGCAGCGGATCCTCGCGGCGGCGCGCGCCGCCGCCGGGCGCTGGGACGACGCCGCCCGCTCCGGCGAGGTGCTGGACGTCGCCGAGGAGATGCGCCGCTTCGCCCTGGACACCATCTGGCGCGCGCTGACCGGCCACCCCCTCGACGACCGTACGGCCGGCGAACTCACCGCCGTGGCCGCGGTGGTGGCCGCGATGCCGACCCTGCCGGCCGATCCCGGGCGGATCCCGGCGCCGGTCGCCGCCGACCTGGCCCGGATCGACGCGGTCGCCGCCGCCGCCATCGCGGCCGCCCGCCGTGACCCGGCCGGCCCGGACGGGCCCGGGGTGCTGCACGTGCTGCTGGCGGCGGGCGCCGAGCGGCCCGAGTACACCGACCGGCTGATCCGCGACGAGCTGGTCACCCTGCTGGTCGCCGGCCACGAGACGACCGCCTCCACGCTCACCTGGCTGTACCTGCTGCTGGACCGCTCCCCCGAGGCCCGGCCCTGGGCCCTGGCGGCCGGCCCCGAGGGCTCGGAGCGTCGGCGCGAGGCGGTGCAGGCGCTGGTCAGCGAGACGCTGCGGCTGTACCCCTCGGCCTGGCTGCTGCCGCGGCACGCCCCGGACGCGGACGTGGTGGCCGGCTTCCGGATCGAGGCCGGCACCGACGTCCTGGTCTGCCCGTACCTGACCCACCGCGATCCGGCGCTCTGGCCGGACCCGGAGCGCTTCGACCCGGCCCGGTTCACCGTCCCGGGCGCGCGGCCGGAGCGGCTGGGCGCGTACCTGCCGTTCGGCCTGGGCGCCCGGGCCTGCCTGGGGGTGCAGTTCGCCGTCCGGGAGAGCACCGCGCTGCTGGAGCTGCTGCTGCCGGCGTTCACGCCGCGGTTCCACTCGGTGCCCGCCGGGGCCGCGTACAGCATCACCGTCCGTCCCGACGGCCCGGCCCCGGCCACGATCGTCCGGGCCGGCTGAGCCGTCCGGGGGACCGGGGCTGTTCGCGGCCGCCGCACGCCTCTACACTGCGAACCTCCTATGAGATTACCAGTCAGTAACGACAAGGGGGTTCGCATGGCGGACCGGCGCATCCACGCCTTCGGCGACGACGCCCTGGGGGACCACGACGCGGTGGCCCTGGCGGCGTCGGTCCGCTCCGGCGAGGTGACACCCGCCGAACTGGCGGACGCCGCGGTACGGCGGGCCCGCCTGATGGAGCCGGAGCTGGAGGCGGTCGCCTTCGCCTCGTACGAGCGTCCGCGCATCTCCCCCGCGGCCGCCGAGGGGGCGCTGTACGGGGTGCCCACCTTCCTCAAGGACAACGTCGACCTGCGCGGCATGCCCACCGGCCACGGCAGCGCCGCCTTCCGGGCCCGGCCGGCCCGCCGTGACGCGGGCTTCGCCGAGCAGTACCTGAGCACCGGTGTGACCGTGCTGGGCAAGAGCCGGCTGCCGGAGTTCGGCCTCAACGCCTCCACCGAGTTCGCCCTCGGCCCGCCGGTGCGCAACCCCTGGCTGACCTCGCACTCCCCCGGCGCCTCCTCCGGCGGCTCGGCCGCCCTGGTCGCGTCCGGCGTGGTGCCGATCGCGCACGCCAACGACGGCGGCGGGTCCATCCGGATCCCCGCGGCCTGCTGCGGGCTGGTCGGCCTCAAGCCCAGCCGGGGCCGCCTGGTGGTCAACGACCAGAGCCGGCGGCTGCCGATCGACATCGTCGTCGACGGCGTGCTCACCCGCTCCGTCCGCGACACCGCCGCCTTCTACGCGGCCGCCGAACGCCACCACCGCGCTCCCGCCCTGCCCCCGATCGGCCTGGTGGAGGGGCCGGGGAGGCGTCCGCTGCGGATCGGCCTGGTCCTGGACTCCCCGGTCGCGGCGAGCGACGCGGCGACCAGGCGGGCGGTGGACGCGACGGCGGCCCGACTGGAGGCGATGGGCCACCACGTCGAGCCCGCCACCCTTCCGTTCGGCGAGGACTTCTCCCGGGACTTCGTGCAGTACTGGGGCCTGATCGCCTTCCTGATCGCGGCCACCGGCCGGCTGACGATCGACCCCGGCTTCCGGGCCGGACTCCTGGACGGCCTCACCACCGGCCTGCGCCGCGGCTTCCACCGCGACTTCACCCGCACCCCGGGCGTGCTGCGCCGGCTGGGCCGGGCCCGGGAGGCCTACGCCGGGATGTTCCGCCGGTACGACGCGATCCTCTCGCCGGTCCTGGCGCACGTGGCACCGCCGCTCGGCCACCTCAGCCCGAACGTGCCCTTCGACGAGCTGATCGAGCGGCTGCGCCGCTACGTCGCGGTCACCCCGGTCAACAACGTCACCGGCGGCCCCGGGATCTCGCTGCCCACCGGGACGGCCGACAACGGCCTGCCGATCGGTGTCCACCTGTCGGCCGCGCACGGCCGGGAGCGGCTGCTGCTGGAACTCGCCTTCGCCGTGGAGGCCGACCGCCCCTGGCGGCGGATCCAGGACTGACGGGTCCTCACCCGACGGCCGGGCCCGCCGGCACCCGACCGGCGGCCCCGAGCGAGCGGGGTCGGCCGGCGGCCCCGGGTCCGGCTGCGGCAGCCGCCCACCCCGGCCCTGCTTCCGGCCGGCGCGGTGAACCGGACGATGCGCGAACTCCTTGAGATGCGCCACGAGTTCGAGGAGCCGTTCGTGGTCGACAGCAGCCTGGCACGGGAGCGGCCGGGCGCCACCGCCACCCCCGTCGAGGAGGCCCTGGAGCGGACGCCGCACACCTACCGGGCGGCCCGGGACATCGGTACCATGTCACATCGTGTTCATCACCGAACGACTGACGGCCCGGCTCTGGACCTCCGCCGACCGGGACCGCGCCCACGCGATCTACTCCCGCTGGGAGGTGGCCCGCTGGCTCGGCAGCACCCCCCGAGCCCTTCGGACGCCCGAGGAGGCCGACGAGGCCATCGAACGCTGGCGACAGCGCTCGGCCGACCCCCGCTACGGCATCTGGGCCCTGGAGCGGCGCGACACCGGCACCGTGATCGGCTCGGTCCTGCTGCTGCCCCTGCCGGACGGCGACGGCGAGGTCGAGGTCGGCTGGCACCTCCACCCGGAGGCCTGGGGCCAGGGGTACGCCACCGAGGCCGGCCGCGCCGCCCTGGACAAGGGCTTCGCCGACGGCCTGACCGAGATCCTCGCCGTGGTCCGCCCCGGCAACGCCCCCTCGGCCGCCGTCTGCCGGCGCCTCGGCATGGCCTCCCTCGGACCGAGCACCCGCTGGTACGGCATCGAGGCCCGGCTCTTCCGCGCCGCACCCGGCGGGCCGGCCGCAGCCACCGAGCCCGGCGTCGGCGGGCCGGTGGCCGTCACCGGAGGCGATCTGCGCCGCCACCATGTCGGCGGCCACCTCGGCTGCGAGGTCGTGGATGTTCTCCCCGGCCTC
>NZ_JBSGFD010000123.1:0-25792 GCF_053603215.1 Kitasatospora sp. NPDC004240
TTGTAGTTCTGGTCTGAGATTAGCTGTGCGTGGACCAGGGGGGCGGGCGCCGCCGGGCGCGCCGCCGCCGCCCCGCGGGGGTCGGCGGACGACGGCTGACGGTTTCTGTCAGTCGTTGTCCGGAAGCCGTCAGGCGTCAGGCGTCAGGCGTCATCTGGTATCGGACATCCGTCAGACGTCGTCCGCCATCTGAAATCTGAAATCCGACTGACGTTTTCCGTCATCTGTCATCTGTTAGCCGTCAGCCGTCGCCCGTCGGTCGACATCCGAAATCCGTCATCCGAAAGCCGCCCGCCGGACTCCGACCGTCAGACTCCGTCAGCTGTCAGCCACCCGCCGCCGACAACTCACGCCGCGACCTCCCGTGCATGCCCCTCGCCCAGGCCGCCGCTGCCGGACTGGCCGCTGGTGTCCTCGGGCGCCACCGGGGCGTACAGCGAGGAGAGGTCCCAGGCGTAGGTGCCGACCGCGTGGGCGATGACGTCGATGTTGACGTCGAAGGCGGCCAGGTCGACGTTGCTCAGGTCGTCGCAGGCCTTGTGGTAGCACTTGTCGAACGCCTCGCCCGCGGTGCCGCCGTACCGGGCGGCCTGCGCGGCGCTCTTGATCACCTCGGCGCCGGTGGAGGTGCCGCCCGCCGGGATGCCCGCCTCGATGAACGGGCCGTAGTCGGATCGGCCGGTGAAGTCCGCGCCCTCGTGCGGCGTGCCCCGCCCGTCCAGGTACGCGTTGATGTTCCGCTCCAGCTGGGCCGACCCGGCCGGGCCCGCCCCGGCACCGGTGTGGTCCGAGTCGTCGCCGTCGTAGACGAACTGGACGTAGTTCGGCGAGGCGATCATGTCGAAGTTGAGGTAGAGCTTGATCCGCTTCTTCTCCGCCTCGGAGAGCGCGGCGACGTAGTGCTTGGAGCCGATCAGGCCGAACTCCTCGGAGGACCACCACACGAAGCGGACCTTGTTCTTCACCTGACGCTCGCCCAGCGCCTTGGCGACCTCCAGGATGCCGGCCGAGCCGGAGCCGTTGTCGTTGATGCCGGGGCCGCCCGCCACCGAGTCCAGGTGGGCACCGACGACCACGGTGTTCTCGGCGTCGCCGCCGCGGGTCTCGGCGATCAGGTTGAAGGTGCGGCGCTTCTCCATGAAGGTCCGCAGGTCGAAGCGGAGCGTGACCGGCCCGGCGGCGGCCTTCGCGACCAGCGACTCGCCCGCCGCCTTGGTGATGCCGCCGGTGGGGATCTTCCCGGCGCCGGGGTCGCCGAGGGTTCCGTTGAGCTCCCCGTCGGTGTTGTTGTAGACGATCGCGCCGAGCGCCCCGGCCGCCGCGGCGGCGGCCTGCTTCTCCGCGAAGCTGCAGCCGCCGCGCTTGATCAGCGCCAGCCGGCCGGTGAACGCGCCGGCCGCGTAGTCGGCCGCCTCGCAGCCGGTGGTCGCGTCCACCGGGACGACCGCCACCTGCGCGGTGATCCCGCCCTCCGGGCCGCCGCCCGAGTACGTCATCGCGATCATCGGGACGTCCTCGGCCGCCGGCGTCGCCACCTGCAGGCGCTCCGACTTCACCTCGAAGAAGGTGTAGTCGAACTCCTGCCGCGACACCTTGAGCCCGGCGTCCCTGGCCTGCTCCGCGACGTAACGGGCCGAGTCCTCGTGCCCCTTGGCACCGGCCACCCGGGTGCCGCCGTTGCGCCTGGCCGCACGCTGGAACGCCTCCAGGGTGTCGTAGGCGCCCTCGGCGTCCGCGCGCTCCACGAGCTTGGCGGCCAGCTTCGCCCCCTTCTTCGCCGGATCGGGGTCGGCCGCGGCACTCCCCGCGCCGACCAGCAGCAGCGGCGTGACCAGCCCGGCCACCGCGAGCGCGGCTCCGGCGGTCCGCCGGGCCCGGGCGGCGGGGGTGGTGGAGGAGGTCGTACGGATCCGTGCGTTCAAGGCGAAACCTTCCGTCAGTCCGGGATTCCACAACGGCACTCGGCGGATGAACATCCGTCCGGACAGATTTGACATGCTCGGCACGACCTTGCCAACCCTTTCGGCCGGATAGCCTCCCGCCCGCCCCCGGCAAGCTCCCGCGGATCCGGAATTCCTCCCACCTCGCGCCCCCGAGGGGGCACTCCCCAGAGCAGTCGACAATCAGAGTTTACAAAACCTCAACAGTTAACTAAAGTTGTCGCATGTACCCATTCGAGATCACTCTTGAAGAACAGGTGGCGCTCGACAAGGCCCTCTACGACGCCCTCGACCCGCTCGCGTCGGCCCTGCGCGCCCGAGCGTCCGGACTGCCCGCGGACCGCATGTGGGAGGCGGACCCCGTCGAGGTGTCGCTGTCCGTCCTGGCCGCGTGGAAGGTGGTGGACGCGGAGGTCAAGAGGCTGACGGCGATCGCGGCGGGCACGGCCGGCTCCTACGGCGCGAGCTACGAGCAGATGGGCGCCGTCTGGGGCATCACCCGGCAGGGTGCCCGCAAGAAGTGGCCCGAGGCCGCCGGCCGCACGGCGGCGCGGACGAGCGGCGCGCTCACGCTGTGCGGCGGAACGGCCGAGCTGACGCAGGAGCCCTCGTCCGGCGGCTGGCGGTGGACAGGCACGGGCGCGGACGGCACATCCGGCGCCACCGCCGCCGACACCTCGTACGCGACGAAGGAGGAAGCCGCCGCCCACGCGGGAGCCTTCCTCCAGCACCACGCCCTCGACCGGCCCTGAAGCCTGGCCACAGGAGGGTTCGGGGGCGGGGTACCGGGCTCAGTCCTCCCGGCGGTCCTCGGCGGGGAGCACCTTGTGGATCGCCGCGGTCGGCGGAGGCGGCAGCGGGGTGTACACGTAGGCGACGGTGAGGGCCGGCATCCCGCCCTCGGCCCCGATCCGGGTGACGTACACCTCGCTGTCGCCGACGTCGGTGACGCGCCGGCCGGGCAGGACTCCCCGCTCGATCTCCTCCTGGAGTCCGCGGAGAAGTTCCGGAGCGGTGGGTGAGATCTCGGCGGCGGGTGCGGTCCGGCCGTGCGGTGACGGCATCACGCACCGACGACCGGGTGGAGCCGGGGCCGCCGGCGGGGTCAGTCCGCCTGCCAGTGGGGCTGGCCGCTGACGATGCGGCAGGTGAGGAGGCGGCCGGTGGCGTCGTGGGTGCTGCGGCCGAGGTCGGCCTTGCGGCAGTACTGGCCCGCCTTGTAGCAGTTGCCGGCCTCGGAGCGGATCTCGCAGTCACCGGCCGGGACCGGGGCGGCCGTGGGGGCGGGCCGCTCGCTGGGGGTGGCCTTCGGGGTGGTCGGGGCCTTCGCGGAGGGCGGGGCCGCCGGGGCGGCAGGGGCGGCCGTGGTCGGGGCCGGCGCCGGGGGCGCGGGCGGGCTGGTGACCGGCGGGGCGGGCGGCGGGGTGGTGGCCGGGGCCGGGACGGCGGCGGGGGTGGTGACCACGGCGGGCGCCGGAGGGGTCACGGGGGTGTCGGCGGGGGTCGGCTCGCAGCCGGTGAGGGCGAGGGCGACGGCTATCACGAAGCCGGCGACGGCGGCCGGGGCGCGGCGGACGCCGGGCGTGCGGGAGAGCATGGGTGGTGAACGCTCCGTTCCGATGGGGTGGGAGGTGCGTGAGAGCGGTGAGTCAACCAGAACGACGGCCGGTGCGTGGGTGAGTGACGAATCGTTCGCCCACCTGTTGGCGGATCGAGATCTGAACCCGCACGACCGCACCCGGCGGGCGCCGGATGCGGCTATGGTCATCGACATCGACGGCACCACCGGCACCGCCCCTCCCCGCACCCGACGGCACCAACCGACGGCAGGAACCGAGGCCCGTGACACCGAAGTCGACCGTCCTCATCCGGTGCTCCCGCTACCTCCGGGACGCCCGCGCGCTCGCCGCGCTGGCCGGCCCGCTCGCCCTGACCCAGCTGGCGCAGGTCGCCCTCACCACCACCGACACCGTGATGATGGGCGTCCTGGGCACCGAGGCGCTGGCAGCCGGCGGCCTCGCCCTGGTGATCTTCAATCAGCTGCGCATGACGGGCACCGGCCTGATCACCTCCGTCGGCAACCGGATCGCCGCGGCCGCCGCCGAGGCCGAACAACGGCCCTGTCCGAACGCCGCCACCGAAGCCGAGGCCGAACACCGCCCCCACCCCGACACGGCCGCCGCCGAGGAGATCCGTGGCGCCGTACGGGCCTCGCTCGCCGTCGCCACCGTGGCCGGGCTCGTCGGCGCCCTGCTGATGGTCCTGCTCGGCCGGGCCGTCGGGCTGCTCGGCCAGGACACCGCCGTCGCCGCACGCGCCCAGCAGATGCTGCTGGCGCTCGCGCCGGGGCTGGTCCCCGCGCTCTGGTTCCAGGCGATCCGCCAGTTCACCGTCGGCCTGCGCCGCCCGCAGGCGCTGCTCCGCATCACGGTCGCCTCGATCGCCGTCAACGCGGCGCTCGACTGGCTGCTCATCCACGGTCTGTGGGGCCTGCCCGCGCTCGGCCTCACCGGCATCGGCGCCGCCACCAGCCTCGTCCACCTGCTCACCTGCATAGCCCTGTACGGCTCGGCACGCCGTGATCCGGAGCTGGCTCCGGTGCTCGGCCTCGCGTTCTGGCGGGCCGACGCGGCCGCCGTGCGCGGGCTGCTCGGCCAGGGCGTCCCGATCGCCGCCACCTACGGCTCCCAGGCCGGGATCCTCGCCGTCACCGCCCTGCTGGCCGGCGGCTTCGGCACCGCCGCGCTGGCCGCCCACACCGCCGTCAGCCAGCTGGTCCATATCGTGTTCCAGACCGCCATCGGGCTCTCCCACGCCACGTCGATCAACGTCAGCCGCGAGCTCGCGCTCGGCTCGTACGACGCCGCGCGGCGGCTGCGCACCACCGCGCTGGCCTGCGGCGGCGCGGTGGCGACGGTGCTGGGCGGGCTCTACCTCGCCCTGCCGGGGCTGGTGCTGCGCCCGTTCCTCGACCCGGGCGCGGCCGCCGACCGGCCGGCGGTGGAGATCGCCGCCGGGGTGCTCGGCGTGGTCGTGGTGCTCCAGTTCGCGGACTGCGCGCAAACCGTCGGCATCGGTCTGCTGCGCGCCCTGGACGACACCGGCGGCGCCTTCCGGCTCACCCTGGTCGGCTACTGGCTGGTCGGGCTGCCCGCCGCCTGGCTGTTCGCGCACCCGCTGGGCGGCGGGCCTCGCGGTGTCTGGCTCGGCCTGCTCACCGGGCTGGCCGCGACCGCCGTCCTGCTGCTGCGCCGCTACGCCCGTTCGCTGGCCGTCCGGGAGGCGGCGGACCGTCCGCGACCGCGGGTCACGGCGCGGCCCGCCGCCCGCTGACCGGGGCGGGGCCGCCGGTCAGTCCCGGTTGATCCTCCACCACTGCTGGGACTGGTAGTTCTTCACCCACAGCTGCACCTGGGCGCCGTTGCCGGCCACGTTGGCGTCGCGGTCCACGACCGTGTTGCCGCCATTGTAGAAGCGGTAGTTGTAGATCGCCACGTCGTTGGCGCGGGTGAA
Organism: Kitasatospora sp. NPDC004240; assembly: GCF_053603215.1. NCBI lineage: Bacteria > Bacillati > Actinomycetota > Actinomycetes > Kitasatosporales > Streptomycetaceae > Kitasatospora > Kitasatospora sp. NPDC004240. Next base: position 5,454 of record NZ_JBSGFD010000123.1, read on the forward strand.
CCAGCGCTGCTGGGTGGTGTGGTTGCAGTCCCACAGCTGGACCCGGGTGCCGTTGGCCCCGCCGCCGTTGGTGTCCGCGTCCAGGCACTTGCCGGGGAACCGGTAGCTCTCCAGCGAACCGTCGTCCCACCAGTACCAGCGCTGCTGGCTGGTCCCGTTGCAGTCCCAGGTCTGCACCTTGGTGCCGTTGGCGCCGTTGTTGGCGTCCGCGTCCAGACACTGCTGGCTGCCGGTGCCCTGGAACGAGCTGAGGATCCGCACCGGCATGCTGTCCACCCGGCCGGGCGCCTTCGAACCCGTCGGTCCCGCGTACTCCTGCGTCCCTGCCTGTGCCACTCCGGTCGTGCCCACCAGGGCCGTCGCCAGGGCGACGGCCGCGAACAGTGCCTTCCGCTTCGAGTCGTGGAACAACGGGAACTCCTGACCACTCGTCGGCAGCCCGGGGCCCTCCCCCGGGCGCAGCCCATCCGAGCAGTGGAGCCCGAGGTTCGGCAGACAGCTCTTGCCCATACCGACGTGCTATCGCCCCACCGGTGTCCGGGGGTGGCGGCGGGGCTCAGCCGACGGCCGCCGACCGCCGTACGAAGACCTCGGGCCGGGCGACGTCCAGCGCGGTGGTCACGGCGCCCAGCAGCACCGCCTCCTTCCCCAGCTCGCTCGGGGCGAGCCGGGGGCGCAGCGGGGTGAGGCGGTGCAGGGCGCTTTCGAGGGGGTCGAGCAGCAGGTCGGCGCCGGAGCCGAGGCCGCCGCCGAGGACCACCAGGTCGGGGTCGAGCACCGAGGACAACACCGCGACGGCGTAGGCGAGTTGCTCGGCCTCGTGCCGGACGGCGGCCAGGCCGAGCGGGTCGCCGGCCCGGGCGGCGGCGAAGACCTCCTCGGCGGTCAGCGGCCCGGTCATGCCCAGCTCCAGGGCGGTCCGTACGACGGCGCCGGCGGCCGCGGCCTCCTCGACCGTGCCGGTGCCGCCGGTCGCGGTCAGGGCGAGCAGGCCGACCTCGCCGGCCGCGCCGTGGGCTCCGGTGAGCGGTTCGCCGTCCTTGACCACGCCGACCCCGAGGCCGGTCCCGACCAGCAGGTAGGCGAACATCCGGCTGCCCCGCCCGGCGCCGAGGGTGTACTCGCCGAGCGCGGCCAGGTTGGCGTCGTTGACGACGGTGATCTCCGTGCCGAGCCCGGCCGCGATCCGGTCGAACAGCCCCGGTCTGCCCCAGCCGGGCAGGCTGGTCGCGTACCGGACGTTGCGCCGCCGCTCGTCCCAGACACCCGGTGTGCCGATCACGGCGTGCACCAGGCCGTCGGGCGCGAGGCCCGCCTCCCCGACCACCTCGCCGGCGGCGGCCACCACGGCGTCGGCCACCGCGTTCGCCGTACGGCCCCGGTTGGGCACGTCCCGGCGGGCGACCAGGCGGCCCGCGAGGTCCGCCACCGCGACCCGCAGCCGGGCCCGGCCGATGTCCACGCCGAGGACGTGCCCGGCGGCCGGATCCGGCTCGTACAGCACGGCGGTGCGCCCGCGCTCGGGGGCGAAGGTGCCGGCCTCGCGGACCAGCCCGGCCTGGTCGAGCGCGGCCAGCGCGGCGGACACGGTCGGCTTGGACAGGCCGGTGTCCCGGGCGAGTTGGGCGCGCGAGGCGGGGCCGTCGGTGCGTAGCCGTTCCAGCAGCAGCCACTCGTTGTTGCTGCGCAGCCGCTGCCGGTTCCACGGCAGGGCCGATGGGCCGCCCGGGCCTGGCGGGGTGGGCAGGTGGCGGCTCATCGTTCTCCTCGGGCGTGACGCGGGTGGGGGCGGGCAGGACGGGGCGGGGCGCGTCGGGCGCTGATGCCGCCCGTCGGGCGCGTACGACCGGAACCGCCCCACGCAGTATGACCGGCCGTCGGTCCGGGGCGGCCCGGGGCGGAGCGCGGACACCCCGGCCCGGTAGCCTGGCCGCCCGTGTCGATCGGCTCAAGGGGGGGTCATGACCGAGGGCGAGGCCGTGGGCGACGGCGGAACGACGGGCGGCACCGGGCCGGTGCCCGACCGCGGAACGACGGGCCGCAGTGGGCCGGCACCCGACAGCAGGACGGCCGCGAGGACGGCGGGCCCGCCCCCCGCTCCCACGCGGCCCCCGATGCCCGCCCGCCCCTCGGTGCCACCGCGGCGCCGCTGGTCCCGGAGGCAGCGGACCACCGTCGCGCTCGGCGTGCTCGCGCTGGCGGCGCTACTCGTCGCGCTGACCTACGCCGGGGCCCGGGCCGCCCGGGACGGCGGGCTGGTGGTGGTCATCGAGGCCTTCTTCCACCGCTGGAGTTCGGCGCCGCGGTCCTGCTGCTGCTCGTCCTGGCGATCCTGATCGGGTGCCGCTCCTGGCTGAACCGGACACTGCTGCTGGTCCCGCTGCTCGGCTGCGCGCTGCTGGTGACACCGCTCGCGGCGTTCGCGTTCGGCGGCATGCCGTCGAAGACCTCGGACCGGCCCGCACCGGGCCGGTCCGACCGCAGCCTGGTGATCCACCGGGGCACCGCGATGATCGACCCCCTGTGGTGGGTCTCGGTGGACGACGGCTCGTGGCTGACCGCGCGGCGCTGGCCGGTCGGCTACTTCAACGGCGACGACACCCGCAACGCGCTGGCCTCGGCGGAGTGGGACGGCCCGGACCGGATCCGGCTGACCACCGCGGGCGGCGAGGTGTTCGTGGTCGGCCTCGACCCGGAGACCGGCCGGCCGGAGCGGAAGGTGCGGGCGGGCTGAAGCCGTGCCCCCGGGCCGTACCGTGACCGGTCCTCGGCAACGGGTCCGCGCGCGATCGGTCACGGGCACGTCGCGGTTGGCGACGGCACGGTTCCGGAGCGCGACGGGCGGGTAGCCGGGGTCTCGGAACCTGCCCCGGCACGGGGTCGGACCGGGCCCGAGGGGGGACCATGAGGCTCTTCTGCCGGCTGTGCGGCGCCCGTACGGACGGCCGCGAGCGGCTCGCCGTGTACTGCCCGGGCGAGCGCTGCGGCACCGATCTGCGCGCCGGGGCCGACAGCGGGACGCAGGCCTGGTGCGAGCCCGCCCGCCAACGCGGCGAGCCCGGGCGGACGGCGGTGGTACGGCTGACCGTCCGCAACGCCGGCCCCCGGGCGGACGGTTACCGGCTGGAACCGGTCGAGGAGGTCGAGGGGCGGCTGGAGTACGACCGGCGCGCACTCGCCGCCCCGCTCGCGCCCGGGCAGGAGCGCACGGTGGAGCTGCGCTTCACCCCGCCGCGGGACCGGCTCGGCACCGGCCTGGACATCGCCTCGCGGTTCGGGGTGCCGGCCGCCGACCTCGCCGGCCGGGCGCGTGACGCGGCCGCCGCGCGCTTCGGGGTCGCCCTGCGGGTGGAGTCCACGACGGCGAACCAGGGGGCCGCCTGCGCGGCCTTCGCGGTCGACGTGCCCGGCCGGTTGGAGTGGGACCAGGACGACCGCGCGGGTCCGTCATCCCGTGCCGAACGGGGCTCGGGCACCCGGCGGGGCTCCGGCGCCGGACGCTCGGCGGTCATCGCCGGCGTGGTCGCCGCCGTGGTCGCGATCGCCGTGGTGCTGGCCCTCGGGCTCGGGGTGGGCACCAAGGGCGGCGTGAGCGCCTCGACGGGCGGCGGCCCGAACGATCCCTCACCGACCGCCGGCGGCAACGGCGGCGGCACGGGCGGCAACCCCGCCGGGGGCCAGAGCGGCGGCAACCCCATCGGTGGGAGTCAGAACGGCGGGCAGAACGGCGGTGGCAAGAACGGCGGCAACCAGACCAGCGGCGGTCAGAACGGCGGCAACCCCGGCCCCTCCACCCCCGCCCCGGTCACCGTCCCGAACCTGACCGGCCTCACCCAGGAGGCCGCCGCGGCCAAGCTCAAGGCGCTCGGCCTGGCCGTCGACGGCGAGTACGTGGAGAGCGGGGGCGTCCCCGAGCTCCAGATCATCAGCACCATCCCGAAGGCCGGCACCAAGGTGCTCAAGGGCAGTTCGGTCTTCCTGAAGATCTCCGACGGCAAGGCGAAGATCCCGGACGTCTCCGGACTGACCCGCGCGGCCGCCGAGGCGGAGCTCAAGGCCAAGGGCTTCACCAACGTCACGCCGCAGAGCAAGGGGACCTCCGACTTCACCGAGAACACCGCGATCAGTACCGACCCGCCGCAGGGCACCGTCATCGGCCTCACCAAGCCGATCATCCTCGTGTTCGCCGTGAAGCCGGACAGGCCCCGGTAGCCCCGGCCACCTGCCCCCGCACCCGTCCCCCGCCCCGCCTACCCGGCCGCGCCACCCTCGATGCGCGCGGTCAGCCCGTCCAGCAGATTGGCCAGGCCGAACTCGAACAGCGCGTCCAGGTCCAGCTCGTAGCCGTCCGAGAGAGCGGCCGTCAGCCGGGCGAAGGCCGGGAAACGGCCGGAGTCGGCGACCGCGCCCAGGGCCGGGGCCTGGTGGTCCATCCACTGGTCGTCCGTCATTCCGGTGGCGGCCCGGGCCTGGGCCTCGCGTTCCAGGTTGACGGCGATGCCCTCGACGTGGCTGTAGAGCAGGATGTGGACGTCCATCCTGGTGATCGCGTCCAGCCCGTGGCCCTCCAGCGCGGCGAGCGCCCACTCGGCGTGGGTCAGCAGGCAGGGCAGCAGCATCGGCCGGGTGAGCGGGCTGACGTGCGCCAGCCAGGGGTGACGGCGGAACAGCGTCCACAGCGTGCGGGCACCCAGTTCCAGCCGGGCGCGCCAGCCCTCGGGGGGCACCGCCGGGTAGCCCTCCTCCCCGAAGGCCGCGTCGGCCATCAACAGGACGAGGTCCTCCTTGCTGGTCACGTACCGGTACGGGGACATCGCCGAGACGCCGAGCCGGGTGGCCACCGCGCGCATGGACACCGCACCGAGGCCCTCGGCGTCGGCCAGCTCCAGCGCCGTACGGACGATCCGCTCCCGGGTCAGCTCGCCCTCGCCCGCGGCCCGTCGGCGCGCCCGGCCCTCGGGCGCGGTGGCCGGTTCGACGGGCCCGGTGGCGGACCCGGTGGCCGGCACGGTGGTCGCGGTGGGCGCGGCGGCCGGCACGAGCGGCGCGTCGGACCCGCCCGCCACCACGGTGCCGATCCGGGGACGGGCCTCCACCAGGCCCTCCAGCCGCAGCACGGTGAGCGCCTTGGTGGCGGTGGCCAGCGCGACACCCCAGTCCTCGGCCATCCGGCGGTTCGAGGGCAGCCGCTGGCCCGGCGCCAGCTCGCCCGTCGTGATGCGCCGGCGCAGCTCGGCGGCGATCCGCTGGAAGGGTGGGTCGGTCTCCGCTGTCATGCCGTCCGCTCCTCGGTGATGTTCCTTCCCCCCGGTCGTACCGGTCCCGACCCTACCAGCGCGGCACGCGCACGGCACCGCCTGTACTAGTACAGCTGCTTCCCATCACCCCTTGCACATCGCTGCATTTACGACGTACATTCAGAGCGTGCTTACGGCGTAAGCACTGACGAACGGACAACGGGAGACCCTCATGCAGACCGTCCTCATCTCCGGCGGCGGCATCGCCGGCACCACGCTCGCCTACTGGCTGCAGCGCAACGGCTTCGCGCCGACCATCGTCGAGCGCGCCCCCGCCCCGCGCCGCGGCGGCCAGGCGGTCGACATCCGGGGCATCGCCCTCACCGTCGTCGAGCGGATGGGCCTCACCGAGCAGGTGCGCGCGGTGCGCACGCAGATGCGCGGCATGTCGGTCCTCGACGCGGACGGCAACGAGGTGCACCGCTCCACCGAGTCCACCTACAGCGCCGGCCGCCTGGACAGCGACGACATCGAGCTGCTGCGCGAGGACCTCGTCGCCATGCTCACCGAACTCATCGACGGCAAGGCCGAGTTCGTCTACGGCGACGCGATCACCGGGCTCGCCGAGGAGGCGGACGGCATCCAGGTCGCCTTCGAGCACGGGCAGCCCCGCCGCTTCGACCTGGTGATCGGCGCGGACGGCCTGCACTCGGCGGTGCGCCGCCTCACCTTCGGTCCGGAGGAGGAGTTCCTGCGCCAGCTCGGCACCCAGCTCGCCATCTTCAGCGCCGACAACTTCCTGGAGCTGGAAGACTGGCAGGTCTGGCAGCGCGACGGCGACGCCGGCTACGGCATCTACCCGGTGCGCGACAACAAGGAGCTGCGGATCACCTTCGGCTTCGCCGCCCGGTCCAGCGGCGACGAACTGCGCGACGTCGCCCGCACCCGTGAGCTGGTCGCCGAGCGGATCTCCGCCCTGCGCTGGGAGACCCCCCGGATGCTGGCCGCCCTCGACCGGGCGCCCGACTTCTACTCCGACGTGATGGCCCAGGTCCACCTCGACCACTGGACCCGCGGCCGCGCCGCCCTCGTCGGCGACGCCGGCTACTGCGCCTCCCCCCTCTCCGGCCAGGGCACCAGCCTGGCCCTGGTCGGCGCCTACGTCCTCGCCGACGAACTCGCCCGCGCCGCCGGCGACCACGCCACCGCCTTCGCCCGCTACGAGGAGCGCCTGCGCCCCTTCGTCGCCGCCAACCAGGCCCTCGCCACCGAGAACCCCGGCGGCCCCGCCGCCGAGGAGTCCGTCGAGGCCGCCAAGAACGCCATCCCCCTGGACGCGTGACGCCACCCCCGCCACTCGCCGCGCCCCGGCACCACCCCGGGGCACGGCGGCTCATGGCTCACGGTTCACCGGCTCACAACCAGTCGCGGCGCTTGAAGACGAGGTAGAGGCTGAGGCAGACCAGGGCCATCAGGGCGATCGCGAAGGGGTAGCCGAAGGCCCACTTCAGCTCGGGCATGGCCTCGAAGTTCATGCCGTAGACGGTGCCTATGAGGGTCGGGGCGAAGAGGATGGCGGCCCAGGAGGAGATCTTCTTGAAGGCATCGCTCTCACACCGTTGTTCTGCAGAAAATCGACAAGAGCGTGGACAGACGGTGCAGCCGGCTAAATGTCAGATGTACACAGCCGCGGCCCATGGGCATGCCTTGTTGAGGAAACCGTCGGGGCGCTTCACGTCATGAACTTTGCTTGCGTAGGGCGGTCCACAGTGTCGCGTCGCACGAGTCGCAACTTTCAGCCAATTGTCATGAAAGTTTGACTGGTTACCGACCTAGTCTCGCCCCTGCGTTCTGCGCACGGGACCATCAGTCCGTCGCGCACGCTCCCAGCCTGTCTGGCAACAACCTCGGGGGCTCCACTTGCTTGATGCAGAGGCCAGTGCTGTCGCCATCAGCGCCGACAGAGTGTTCTCACGCCCCCAGACGGAGTGTAAATTGAGGCACTGGGTTTCCGTCGGAGCGACAGATTCATGCCGGCTTGACAACCAACCGGCGCTGTCCGTGTCAACAGCTAGGAGGAGCGTTGGCAGACGCTGATTCGGAGCCGCAGCGATACATCACCGAGCAGCACAATCATGGTGGCGGCGCCTTCGTTGGCGGTGACAACCATGGCGAGATCCGCATCGAGGCGGTCGATGCGAAGACCAAGGCACTGCTCAGAAAGATATCCAAGGATTCTCCTGCCTTGTTACAGCTTCTAGAAGAGGCTTTGGGTGACGGGATAATTTCCCTCGAGACCGCAGGTTTGCTCGCGATAGCGGCCCGCAGTATCAACGAGGACGTAGCCGTGATGCTTACCCGCGCGAGCTACAGCATCAACGAAGATGTAGCTGGAATGCTCACACGCGCGGGCTACAACATCAACGAGGACGTGGCAGGGCAGATATCTCATGCTGCGGACACCTTCGACAAAGCGTCGAAACAGCTTAACCTTGAAGAGTTCGATAGGATTGCCAGCCGCGCCGAGAGTGCCATCAGCACGGGAAGCGGTGCCATCGTCGACCTCGAAGGCTTGGTCGTACGCCTTGAGGCAAGTCTGAGAGCTCTGGAATACCTGGCCAGGGACATAGCGAGCTTGCAGAGCAGGGAACGTCCTCTCGGCCGGATCGAGGAGATAGGGAACGCGCTGAATGGCGTGGCAGGGCGGATCGAGGCTACGGTGACTCCACCTCCTCCGCAGATCCTTCCAGACCACAAGGCGCGGGTCGTCGCATTCCTTTGGGGCCTCGGAATCGGCGCAGTCTTCATCCTCTACATGGTCAACCGCTAAGCTGCTCCACGAGTGGTGCGTGCGCCCAAACTGCGTCCTGACTCGCGCAGCTTCGGCGGCAACAATGCTCCACCAGGGCTCGCAATGGGCACGGTCGGCGTGCTCCGACCGAGGCGATTGGGCCAGCAGGTGGCCGCCGGAGCGGAATTAGGCACAGCGCCGAATCAGGCCTCGCAGGTGGCTGTGCACAACAGCGGGCATTGCGGGCGATGAATTTTAGTGCGCTCTTCATTTCGTCTTGGTCGCTGCATGCGCCCGTGAGGCGTTCGTGGCGGCGTTGTCGCGTGCGAGAGATGCCCTCTCCTGGACGCTGTCGCCAAAATTCCCCCACGTGTAGAAGACGGCCACAAGGACAGCCGTCGTCGCCAGTCTCGAGGAGGTAGCCGCCAAGGCTCGGGCCATACCTGTGGGCAGATGCGCCGATAGTCCGCCCCTGCTGCGGACAGTGATGTCGGCGCACCTCCCTGCCCACACTTCGAGACCTTGCGCAGCCCTTGCGAGAAACGCCGCAATGCAGGAAAAGAAGGCGTATGTGAACACAGTCCCAGCTACTAGCCGGGTTGCTATGCCGGGAGGTAGGCCTGTGCCGGAGAACGGCAACCCCCGGATGCAAAAGACGATCGCGGTGCCGGAGATGGCCGCCAGAAAGACGGCCCCGACAAGGGACCCGCTAGTTCACGATGCTACCGAGAACGTTGCCAGCTACGAACGTGCCCGGACCGTGGTTCGTCTGGTTGACAACCCTCTTCGCCTCGGGCGACTGGTCAGTCACGAGCGAGCCCACCATGGTTGATCGTCAGGCTGCCATGGTTGTCGCCGCCGATAAACACGCCATTGCCGTTGTTGTGCTGGTTGAACACGGTGGGTCCTGTGATGGCCAAGGCTTTGAACTCGGGGATCGCCTCCGGGTGTGAGTCGAGGTGCGCTCGAATCAGCGGGGTCAGTCGCGCTACGAGCTCCTCCGAGGGGGCTCCCCGATCATTGAGAACCGTGATCAGGGCATCCCGCTCGGCAGAGGTACCTCGATGCACGAGCTCGCGGACCTTCACTGCAACCCAGGCCATGCCGCCCGTGACCGCACCACTGACGAGCGCGACGGCCGATCCAGTCGCAACTTCTCCAACAACATCAGGCAGGCTCACGGTTGTTGACCCCCATGAAGACGAAGTGAAGCACCAACGTACTGCCACGGGCGCGAGCAGGGGGCAGCTTTCGCTCTCATGTCTATCACCTGCACGGAAGTACAGCCGCACATTCTGAGCACAAGGCCCCTGGGAGCGTGCTCCATGGTTCGTTTACGCTAAGTCGATCAAGTGTGTGGGGTGAGTGACTACAGCCAGTCGCGGCGCTTGAAGATGACGTAGAGGCTGAGGCAGACCAGGGCCATCAGGGCGATCGCGAAGGGGTAGCCGAAGGCCCACTTCAGCTCGGGCATGGCCTCGAAGTTCATGCCGTAGACGGTGCCTATGAGGGTCGGGGCGAAGAGGATGGCGGCCCAGGAGGAGATCTTCTTGATCTCGTCGTTCTGGGCGTGGCCGGCTTCGGCGAGTTGCTTCATCTCCTCGTTCTGGCGCTGGGAGACCAGGGTGGCGTTGACGGTGAGGATGTTCTGCAGCATCTGGCGGAAGCCGTCGACGCGTTCGGCGGCATAGGTGGCGTGGTCGGCGACGTCGCGCAGGTAGCGCTGGAGCTCGTCGTCGGTGCCGTACTTGCCGAAGCCGGCCTCCAGGGACTTCATGATCTCCAGGAGGGGGCGGGTGGCCCGCTGGAACTCGATGACCTCGCGGGAGAGTTCGTAGATGCGGCGGGAGACCTGGGGGTCGCCGCCGAAGACCTCGGTCTCGATCTCGTCGATGTCGTGCTGGAGGCCGGCGATCACCGGGGCGTAGCCGTCGACGACGGCGTCGAGGACCGCGTACAGGACGGCCTCCGGGCCGAGGGCGAGGAGGTCGGGGTCCTCCTCCTCCAGGCGGCGGCGGACGGCGGAGATGTCCGGGGCCTGCGAGTGGCGGACGGTGAGGACGAAGTCGGGGCCGACAAAAAGGTGGATCTCGCCGAAGTCGACCTCCTCCACGTCGTCGAGGTAGCGGGCGGCCCGCAGCACCACGAAGAGGGTGTCGCCGTAGCGCTCCAGCTTGGGGCGCTGGTGGGCCACGATGGCGTCCTCGACCGCGAGTTCGTGCAGGTTGAAACGCTCGGCGGCCTCCAGCAGCTGGGCCTCGGCGGGGCGGTAGAGGCCGATCCAGGCCATCGTGCCGGGCTTGCCGGGCAGTTGGCGGTAGATGTCGGCCAGGCTGGTGGGGGCCTCGACGCGGCGGCCGTCGTGGTAGACGGCCGCGTCGACCAGGGAGCGCTCCAGCGAGACGGTGTCCGCGGTGCTGTCGGGCCTGGGGTCCATCGAGTGCTCGGGGGCGGGCTGCGCCTCGCGGGTGCGGGCGGCACGGGTGGTCGGGGCGGGACGGGAGAACGGACGCTTGCTCGCGCGCACGGCGCGCACTCGCCAGTCGGACACGGCGGTTACCTCCACGGTGGGGTGGCGCCCGGTCGGACTCCACCGCGCACGGCGTCCGCCGCCCGACGCGGCCGGCGAACCGCCGGGTCAGCGGCGGGCCGTGCGACGGGTGACGGGAGCGGTACGGGAGGGGTGCTGCCGGGTGCCGGGGAACGGGGACGTCCGGGTGCGGGGCCGACTTCGGCCCGGACTACTGCACTCCACCGCTCTCACCTCCCCGCCCTCGGGACGCCCCCACCGGGGACGCCGGAACCCGGCCACGGGGGACCGCGCCGCGGGCACGGGGACGCGCGTACACGTCCGCCGGCTCGGGCGGGGGCACCCCCGAACTCGTCAGAGCTTTGGCACGCCACGGCGTAGCGCCCGCGGGGGCGCAGCCACTTGGGGTCACCCCTTAGCCCGGGGAGACCTGTCCTGACCCTGGGCGTCTCTCGACGTCGTGGGGTCAGTGGCCTGTGTCCGTGGCGACGCCTCACCGAACGAGGTGCCTGCACAACTGGCCCAAGTCTAGCCCGTCGCCGGCGGGGTTCCGGGCCCGCCCGGGGGTGGTGACCGTGCCGCTGCCGGTCCGTTACGCTACGTAGCATGTCTTCCTTGGCGGCCCCGGGTCGGGGTACTGCGGTCGTGATCGGTGGCGGGCTGGCGGGAATGCTGGCGGCCTGGGCGCTGCGTGGTGCGGCGGAACGGATCGTGGTGATCGAGCGCGACCGCTATCCCGAACGGCCGGGGTTCCGGGCCGGGTTGCCGCAGGGCCGGCACGCGCACCTGGTGCTGGAGGCCGGCCACCGGGTGCTGGAGGAGCTGATGCCGGGCTCCCGGGAGGAGTTGCTCGCGGCGGGGGCGCGGAAGGTCGCGCTCTCCGGTGACCTGCGCTGGCTGTGCGCGGCCGGCTGGATGGCCCAGTACCCGACCGACCTCGCGTTCCTCTCCTGCACCCGGCCGGTTCTGGACCACGTGGTGCTGGACCGGGTGCGCACCGAGCCGACCATCGAGTTCCGCGAGGGCACCGACGTGGTCGGACTGCTGGGGTCGGCGCGCGGTGTGACGGGTGTGCGGGTGCGCGAGCGCGGCAACGCGCGGACCGGCGACGCCGAGCGCGCCGAGGGCGGTTCGGGACGCGGCGGAGTAGTCGACGTTCCGGCCGAGTTGGTGGTGGACGCCTCCGGCCGTTCGACCGCGCTGGCCGGCTGGCTGAAGGAGCTCGGCTGCCCGCCGGTGCCGAAGGAGCGGGTGGACGCGGGCATCGCGTACTCCAGCCGGCTGTACCACCGGCCGGCCGGCGCCGATCTCGGCTTCTCCGCGCTCTACCTGCAGACCAAGGCGCCGGACGTGCCGCGGCTCGGGGTGCTGCTGCCGGTGGAGGGTGACCGCTGGATCGTCAGCCTCGGCGGGATGCGCGGCGCCGAACCGGAACCCGGCGAGGCCGGGTTCGCCAAGCACCTGGCGCAACTGCGGGACCCGGGCCTGCGCGAGGCGCTGGCCGAGGCCGAACCGGCGGGCGAGGTCCGCGGCTTCCTGCCCGGTCCGGGCGTGTGGCGGCACTACGAGCGCGGCGGCCCGGACGGCCTGGTCGCCCTCGGCGACGCCTCCTGCACCTTCAACCCCGTGTACGGGCAGGGCATCACGGTCGCCGCGCTCGGCGCCCGGGCCCTGCGGGCGGCCGCCCTCGGCCACCGGGGCATCGGCCCGGCGACGGTCCGTACGGCCCGGCGGGCGATCGCGGCGGCCACCAAGAACCCGTGGGTGATGTCCTCCAGCGAGGACGTGCGCTTCCCCGCCACCACCGGCGGGCCGTCGGGCGCGCTGGTCCGCGTCCAGCACCGCTTCCTGGACCGGGTGCTGACCCGGGCCACGACGGACGCCACGGTGGCGGCGGCGTTCCACGAGGTGCTCTCGCTGATCGCCCCGCCGACCGCGCTGTTCCGGCCGGCGGTGCTGGCCTCCGTGCTGCGCAACGGCTGAGCCTCCCGGGCCGGTTCACCCGAAAGCCGGGGCGGTTCGCGCAACGGCCCTGCCGCCCGGGCCGGTTCAGGCCGGCAGGGCCAGATGGGCGGTGACGTACGGCACGGCGACGGTCTCCAGGCCGCCGACCGTGCCGAACACCGGGTGGACGTTGACCTCGAACACCACGCCGCCCTGTTCGGCGGCCAGGTCGACCCCGGCCAGTGGCAGCCCCACGGCCTCCGTCGCCGCGATGGCCAACTCGTCGAGCCCGGAGGGGAGTTCACCGGGACGAAGAAGGGTGGACACGGCACCGCGGCACTCGTTGCAGGGCGCGTCCGGGTCCGCCTGGACGTGCTCCACCGCGCGGACCACCCGCCCCTCCAGCACCACCACCCGGTACTGGTGGCGGGCGCCCTCCGGGGTGAGGTTGCCGGCGTCCCGGGCGATCAGCCAGTCCGTCCCGGTCGCCGCGTAGTGCCGTGCGGCGGTGGCGAGTTGCTCGTCGGTGGTGAGGTGGAAGACATCGCCGCCGCCCATCCCGACGGTCGGCCGGGCCCACACGTCACGGCCGAGCCGCTCGAAGGCCTCGGCGGCGGTCGCCGCGTCCGGGCGGGAGAGCGTGATGCTCGGCATCTGCGGGATGCCGTGCTCGGCGAGCCGCCGGACGGTGAGGTCCTTCTCGGTGGCGGCGCGCCAGGCCCCGGCGTCCGTGCCGAGCGAGCGGGCGCCGAGCCCGCGCAGCCGGTGCTGGAACCCCTCGAAGGCGCGTCGCCGGTGCGGCGGGATCTCGTACACCAGCAGCGTGTCCGCCGCCACCCGGCGGCCCTCCCCCGGTACCTCCAGCAGCAGTTCGCCCGCCGGACCGCGCTCGGCCCGGCCGCCGCCACCGGCCAGGAAGGGCCCGGCGTCCAGCAGCACCGGCTCTCTGCCCGTGAGCCGGCGCACGGCGGTGGCCAGGACCTCCCGGCTGCCCTCGGTCGAACGGTGATCGGTCATCAGGACGAGCTCGCCACCACCCATGCGACCAATGGAAGCGCCGCCCGGACGGCCCGGCAACAGCGCCGACCGCGCCGCGGGGCCCGGCCGGTGGCCGAAACCCCACGCCGGAGGGGCTATTCGGGCAGGTCGCCGGACCAGCGCAGGACGTCCGGGCGCTCCGGATCCTGGGTGTAGAGGCTGCGGCCGCCGGGGTAGGCGCAGCCGGCGGCCCGCAGGGCGAGGCCCCGGCGCAGCTGCTCGGCGGTGCGGGTGCTGACGTCCATGCGGTGGCCGTCCAGCGGCCCGCCGACCAGGTCGCGGCGGGCGGGGCCGGGCAGCTCGGGGCCCGCGTCGGTGCCGTTCTCCGGGCCGGCGGTGACCGGCCCCGGCTCCCGGCCGGTGACCAGCTCGCCGAACAGGGCGACCAGTTCCGCCGGGGCGGCGAAGGCGTCGACGCCCAGCCCGCGCGCGCCGGTGTCACCCCGGCCGGAGCCCCAGCGGTACGCCCAGCCGTCCTCGGGGTTCCAGAACAGGTGCAGGTCACGGTCGGCCCGCGGGGCCGCCCCGCGGTCGGCCAGGGTCGCCCGGCGCCAGCACAGTTCGGCGCCGAGGCGGCCGCCGTGGGCGTGCGTCCAGGTGTCGGTCTGCCAGGTGGAGACGCCCGAGCCCGCCACCCCGAGGGCGCGGACCACCCGCACGATGTAGTCCTCGTACGGGTACGAGCTGTACGGCCCCGACTCGTACACCGGTGCCCACCACCCTTCTCATCGGCCCACCCCTGCCACCCTGCCACCCGGACCGCTCCTCAAACGGCCGTTCACCCGAAGCCGCGGCCACTTCCCCCGTCCCCACGTCGCACCCCCGGCATCACCACCCGGCCAGTACCGCCACCCCCGTCACCCGGCCCGCCGCCAGGTCCGCCAACGCCTCCGGCGCCGCCGCGAACGGGTACCGTCGCGCGTGCGCCATCACTGATGCCGGCGCAGAGCGACGGGGCCGGTTCCCCGGCGGGCGGGCCCTCGGCGGCGGGGGCCGGGTGGTCCACGACCCGGGCGGTGGTCATCATCGGGTACACCTCCGGGTTCCGTCTCCAGCCCGCCACCCGGGGCCGGTCGGCGCCGGGCCAGAGTGCCGGGGGCCTGGGCCAGCATGAAGGGCCGGGCGGGCCGGGAGGGCCGGGCGGAGGCAGGATGGACGTAGGTCGTCCCCTGGAGGAGCCATGGCAGCAGGCACCGAACGGCAGCTTCCGATCGTGCTGGGCGTCGACGCGTTGACGCCCGGGGGGGATGCCGGCGGCGTGGGCCGCCGACGAGGCCGCGCGGCGCGGGCTGCCGTTGCGGCTGGTGCACTCCCTGCCGCCGCCGATCCACGACATCCGGGCGTTCGAGCAGGGCCGTTACCGCAAGGAGCTGCGGGAGCGCGGGGACGCCGCGCTGGACGCGGCCTCCGCCGTGGTGCGGGAGCGGCATCCGGAGCTGGCGGTGAGCACCGGCGTGGCGGAGGACAGTCCGGCGCGGGCGCTGTGCGAGGAGTCGCGGCACGCCGAGCTGGTGGTGCTGGGCTCGCGGGGGCTGAACCGGCTGGAGGAGGTGCTCAGCAACTTCTCGGTGACGGTGCCGGTGAGCGCCCAGGCGCTCTGCCCGGTGGTGGTGCTGGGCGCGCCGGAGCACGTGGGCGAGCGGCCGCCGCACGTGGTGGTCGGGGTGGACGGCAGCGAGGCCTCGGCGGCGGCGGTGGCGTTCGCCTTCGATCTGGCGGGCCGGCGGCACGCGGTGCTGCGGGCGGTGTGGGTGTGGCAGCCGCCGGTGCTGTTCCCGGCGGACGAGCGGGCCGCCGTGGAGGCCGCCCGGGTGCGGCTGGCGGAGGTCACCGGCGGGTACGTGCCGGGGCACCCGGACGTGGTGCTGAGCCACCAGGTGCTGGCGGGGCACCCGGTGGAGCTGCTGGCGCAGGCCTCGGAGCAGGCGCTCGCGGTGGTGGTGGGGCGGCGGGGGCACGGCGGGTTCAGCGGGATGCGGCTGGGGTCCGTACCGCACGGGCTGCTGCACCGGGCGCGCTGCCCGGTGATCACGGTGCCGCCACCCCGCTGAGCACGCCCGCTCCGGGGTCCGGGTTCAGCCCGGGTTCAGCCCGAGCTGCCCCGGACCACCAGCTCCGCCGGCAGCACCGCGCCCGGCCCGGGCAGCGGGTCCTCGCGGATCTGGGCGAGCAGGGCGCGGACCAGTTCGCCGGCGATCCGGCGCAGCGGCAGCCGGACCGAGGTCAGGGTGGGGTGGAGGTGGCGGCAGACCGGGGTGTCGTGGAACCCGGTGACGGCGACGTCCCGTCCGACGGCCAGACCCTCGGCGCGGATCGCCTCGTAGGCGGTGAGCGCGGTCAGGTCACCGGAGGCGGCGAGGGCGGTGGGCCGGTCGGGGGTGCGCAGCAGGGCGCGGACGGCGGCGACGGCGCGGGCCGGGTCCTCGGCCACCGTGGCCGTGGCGGCCGCGGTGGATCCGGCCACGACGGACAGCCCCAGCTGCCCGGCGGCCGTGTGGAAGCCCTGGTGACGGGCCTCCAGCCAGGGCGGGCCCTCGGCGGGGCCGAGGTAGCCGACCCGGCGGTGGCCGCGGTCGGCGAGGTGGCGGGCGATGTCGGCCATGGCCGCCCGATTGTCGATGTCGACCCAGCGCCGGGGCCCGTCGGGACCGGTGAAGCCGTCCGGCCCGGCAGGTCCGGTGAGCCCGTCCGGCCCGGCGGGTCCCGTGCGCCCGAAGGCGGCGTACGGGATCCCGGCGCCGGCGAGGTGGGCGATCCGCGGGTCGTCGTGCAGGACGTCGGCGAGCAGCAGCCCGTCGACCTGGCGGCCGGCGATCAGCTCGTCGATGACGGGGCGCGGGTCGGTGCTGCCCTGGGCGGGGCGGAACAGCAGGATGCGCTGGCCCTCGGCGCCGGCCGCGTCGACCAGGGCCTCCAGGAAGCCGGACATCAGCGGGTTGGGGTCGAAGGGGTCGTCGACCGGGGCGAGGTAGCCGAGGGTGCGGCGGGCGCCGGTGCGCAGCGAGCGGGCGGACTGGTCGGGCCGGTAGCCGAGCTCGTCGATGACCCGGGTGACCGCGGCGAGGGTCTCGGGGCGGACCCTCTGCGGGGCGTTGAGGACGTTGGAGACGGTCTGCCGGGAGACGCCGGCCGCGCGGGCGACCTCCTCGATGGTGGTCCCGCCGCGGCGCGGCCGGCGTGCTCCCTGGGTCATGCGGTGCTCCCGCTCCTCACTCGTGGCCCACTCCTCACTCGTGGCTGCGGCCGGTTCACGGGCGGCGCAGGGTCAGCAGTCCGCCGCGCGGTACGGCGACGGTGGCTCCGTCCGGGCCGGACAGGTCGACGGTGCCCTGCCACACGGTACGGCCGCGGGCGTCCTGGACGGTGGCCGAGGCGGTTCCGTCGCCCCCGGTCAGGCGGACGGCGGGGTCGGCGTCGGCGTTGGCGACCAGCAGGGTGCGCCGGGCGGTGCCGGCGTCCACGGGCAGCGGCGCGTAGCGGGCGACCACCGTGGTGTCCTCGCCGGCGGCGGTGACCATGGGGTAGCCGAGGTCGGGCCGGGTGGGCAGGAGTTCGCCCAGCTGGAGGGCCGGGACGTGGGCGCGGACGACGCCCAGCCAGAAGGCGAGGGCCTCCAGCTGCGCGGGGCTCTGCCGGGCGAGGTCGACGGAGATCTGCGGGACGGAGAACAGCACGTTGATCAGGTGGCAGGCGATCTGCTCCGGGGTCTCCCGGGGGTGCCACATGAGCATGTCGGCGTGGACGGCGACCGGCCCGGCGACCAGCCGGACGTCCAGCGTGCGCTGGCGGTTCTCGGCGGGGCTGAGCGGGCAGTCGGTGGCGCGGATCATGGTGGTGTACGGCCAGAGGCCGGGGCTGACGTAGGGCTGCCGGTGTTCGACCAGGGCGTCGGGGTGAGCGGCGGTGATCCTTCGGCCGATCTCGGCGAGGAGGCGTTCCACGCCCTCGCCGACGGTGGCGCAGTCGGCCTCGGGACCGGCCGGCGGCGGGTCCTGGACGTCGAACCAGTCCACGAAGTCGATCTTGAGGCCGTCCATGCCCCACTCCTCGACCGCGCGGGCGAGCCGGCCCACCAGGTGCTCACGGACGACGGGGTAGCGCGGGTCGGCGACCACCGCGCCCATGTGGTCGGCCCGGGTCAGCGCGTAGCCGTTGAGCCGCGGCCAGGCCTCGCTGTCGCGGCCGATGAAGGGCAGCGCGTACCAGAGCAGGTAGCCGACGCCGAGGGCGTGCACCCGTTCGACGTGGGCGGCGGTGTCGGGGAGGGAGACCGGCTCCCAGTCGCCGCAGTGCGCGTAGCCGCGGGTGCGGTCGGCGGTCATCCAGCCGTCGTCCACGATGATCAGGTCGAGCCCGAGCTCCTTGCCGAGCGCGGCCTGGGTCTCCACCGCCTCGGGGGTGACGTTCTGGTGCAGCGAGTACCAGGTGGAGTAGGCGGGCATCCGGGCCGTGTCGGGCACGCGGACCTTACGGTCGGCGCCCCACCAGGCGGCGATGTCGGCGAGACTGCGGGCGAAGTGCCGGCCCGAGGTGTCGATGCGGACGGTGAGCGTGTCGTCCGCCTCGACCCAGGAGCGGAACTCGCCGGTCTCCTCCAGGACGCCGGCGCCGGCCAGCACGTCGACGCGGTCGGCGGCGAAGGCGCAGAGGGTGACGTCGCCGGTGCCGACGAGGGCGGCGACCGGCGCGCCCCGGGCGATGCTGGTGCGGCGCGGGGCGCTCCAGGCGGCGGGCAGCCAGCCGGTGCCGCGGGCGTCCGGGGTCCACAGGGCGGTGGCGTCGGTGCAGGGCACCCGCCACTCCAGCCGGACGCGGCCGGGCCGGGTGACGGTGACCTCCAGGACGCCGTCGGCCACGGTACGGGTGGTGGCGGTGCCGGTGACCATCAGGTCGAGTCCGCCGGCGCCGAGGTGGACGGGCGGCGCGTCGGAGGCGGTGGGGGCGTGCGGCTCCCAGATCCCAGAGGTACCGCTCACCTCGGGGGCATCGGTCGGCTCAGCGGTGCCGGTCAGGTCGGGGATGTCGGTCGGGCCGGGGGTCCCGGTCAGGTCGGGGGTGTCGGTCATCGGGGGTTCAGCCCTTCGTCGCGCCGGCCAGCAGGCCGGAGATGAACTGCCGCTGGAGGACCAGGAAGAGGACCATCATCGGCAGGGTGGACAGCGCGGTCCCGGCGAGGATCGGGCCGTAGTCGGTCTGCGCCTGACTGCCGTGCAGGGTCGCCAGCGCGACCGGCAGGGTGTGCATCTCGGGGCTGCGCAGCGCGATCAGCGGCCAGACGAACTGGTTCCAGCTGCCCAGGAACAGGAAGATCGACAGGGCGGCCAGCACCGGGCGCATCACCGGGATGACCACGCTCCACAGCACCCGCAGCTCGCCGGCGCCGTCCACCCGGGCGGCGTCCAGCAGTTCGTCGGGCATCGCGCTGAGCGCCTGGCGCATCAGGAAGATCGCGAAGGGCACGCACAGGCCCGGCAGGATCACCGCCGGATAGCTGTCGAGCATCTTCATCGACATCATCATCTTGAACAGCGGCACCAGCATCACCTGGTCCGGCACCACCAGGGTGGAGAGCAGCAGCACGAACAGCGCGGTGCGGCCGCGGAAGCGGAACTTGGCGAAGGCGTAGCCGGCCAGCAGGGCGACGATCAGCGCGCCCAGCGTCTGGAGTCCGGCCACCAGCAGCGAGTTGGCGAACACCCGGCCGACGCCGATCCGGTCCTGGAGGTGGCCGAGGTTATCGCCGAGCGAACCGGCCGGCAGCAGTTTGGGCGGCCAGGTGAAGATGTCGGAGTCCTGCTGGGTGGCGGTGATCACCAGCCAGTAGAACGGGCCGATCGACAGGCCGGTCAGGGCGGCCAGGACGAGGGTGAGCGGCCAGCCGCGCAGCCCCTTGCGCCGGGCGGTCATTCGCGTTCTCCCATCAGGCGCATCTGGATCGCGCCGAGCACCGAGACCAGCAGGGTGAGGGCGTAGGCGATCGCCGAGGCGTAGCCGAAGTCGAAGTAGCGGAAGCCGTTCTCGTACAGGTACATCGAGACGGTCAGGGTGGCGTTGTCGGGGCCGCCCCGGGTCAGCACGTAGGGCTCGTCGAAGAGTTGGAGCGTGCCGATGGTGGAGAGGACCACGGTGAACAGCAGGATCGGCCGCAGCGCGGGCACGGTGATCGACAGGAAGCGGCGCACCGGGCCGGCGCCGTCCACCATCGCGGCCTCGTAGAGCTCGCGGGGGATGCCCTGCAGTCCGGCCAGGTAGATCACGGCGTTGTAGCCGGTGTAGTGCCAGGTCAGGACGAGGACGATGGACATCTTCGACCAGAACGGGCTGCCCAGCCAGTCCACGGTGGGCAGGCCGACCGCGTCCAGGACCCAGTTGACGGCGCCGTGCTGGGTGTCGAGCAGGAAGGCGAACATCACGCCGGTCGCCACCAGTCCGGTGACGGCGGGCATGAAGACGCCGAGGCGCCACACCGCGCGCCAGCGGACGAAGGCCGAGTTGATGCCGATCGCCAGCAGCAGCGCGAGACCGAGCATCAGCGGGACCTGGACGGCGAGGATCACGGCGGTGTTCTTCAGCGCCGTCCAGAACAGCGGATCGTCCAGCAGGCGGCGGTAGTTGTCCATGCCGGCGTCGCGGGTGGCGGCGCCGGAGCCGGTGGTCAGCGACAGCAGCAGCGAGGAGACGATCGGGTACGCCTTGAACACGCCGAAGAGGATCAGCGCGGGGGCGAGCAGCAGGTACGGCAGGGCGCGGCGGCCCGGCCGGGCGCGGCGCACGGCGCGCCCGCCCCCGGCCCGGCCGC
>NZ_JBSGFD010000124.1:0-25722 GCF_053603215.1 Kitasatospora sp. NPDC004240
GGTCGGCGAGGGTGTGCCGGGTGACCTCGGGGGCGATGCCGCGGGTGCGGTGCAGGGCGCGGGCGCGCTCGCGGCGGGTTGGCTGCTCGCCGGCAGCACCGCCGCCACCTGGTGCGTCTACGACCGCTCCGAACTGCACGGCTACGCCTGGCTCGACGACCTCCTGCCGGACGGGCCCGGCCGTCACCTCGTGGTCTCGGCGGGCCTCGACGAGACGAGCGGGCCGGTCGCCGCCCGCCACCCCGGCGCGCCGCAGCTGACCGTCGACCTGTACGACCCGGCGCTGATGACGGAGGGTTCGATCCGCCGCGCCCGCCGCCGGGTGCCACCGGTGCCCGGCACCGTAACCGCTCGACCGTCGGAACTGCCTGCCGCAGACGCCTCGTTGGACTCGGTGCTCGTCGTGTTCGCCGCCCACGAACTGCGCCGGGCGGCCGATCGCGCCGCCCTGTTCACCGAGGCGGTCCGGGTGCTGCGGCCGGGCGGATCGCTCGTCCTGGTCGAGCACCTGCGTGATGCCGCGAACACCGTCGTCTACGGGCCGGGCGCGTGGCACTTCCGGCCGCGGGCCACCTGGCTCGGCCACGCCGCCGCGGCGGGCCTGCACCCGGCGGCCGAGCGGCGGATCGCCGTCCTGGTCACCGCCTTCACCTTCCGGAGGTCCGAGTCGTGAACCAACTCCTCGACATGGAGGTCCAGTTGCGGCTGGTCGGGGCCGCGCTGGTCGGTCTCGGCCTGTTCCACGCGGTGCTGCCCCGCGTGATCGACTGGCCCGCCGACCTGGCCGGGACCACCCTGCTGACCCGCCAGGTCTCCTACGCCCACCTCTTCTTCATCGGCCTCGTCTGCGTCCTGCTCGGTCTGCTGCCGCTGGCGATGCCGGGTGAACTCCTCGCCGGCTCGCCGCTCGGGGCCGCCCTGCTGGCCGGCGAGACCCTGTTCTGGGGAGCCCGCTGGCTCTTCCAGTTCGCCGTCTTCTCGCCCCGCCTCTGGCGCGGCGACCGCCTCCGCACCCTGGGCCACCTGGCGTTCTCGGTCCTGTGGACCTGGGTCACCGCGGTGTTCGCGACCGCCCTGTGGAGGGTGCTGTAGGAGGTGTATCGAGTCGCGATCGCCATCCGGTCCGGGTGAGGTCTTTGAGCCGGACCCACAAGGCTCGAAAACGCGAGCCTTGTGACCGCAGGTATCGGTCGGAATCATGCGCCGGATCACCCATCCATTCGATGGGCGCTCAGGCCTTGTCGCCGCCGGTGCCCGCATCCGCGATCGCCACGGCCTGGCCGCTCACCCGTACGCGCGGGTCGGTGGTGGAGGCCTCGACCCGGAGCAGGCTGGGGCGGCCGAGGTCCTCGCCCTGGCGGATGGTGAAGGCGCCGGAGGCCGGGAGGGCGCCGATGACGCGGAGGTAGCCGCCGAGGGCGGCGGCCGCGGCGCCGGTGGCCGGGTCCTCGACGACCCCGCCGATCGGGAAGGGGTCGCGGGCGTGGAAGAGCTCGGGGCTCTCGCGCCGGACCAGCTGGAGCGTGGTCCAGCCGTGACGACGCATCACCTCGGCCAGGGCGTCGAAGTCGTAGTCGAGGGCGGCGAGGCGCTCTCGGGTGGCCACGGCCAGGACCAGGTGCTCGTTCCCGCCGAAGGCGACGTGCGGCGGCAGAGCGGGGTCGAGGTCCTCCGCGGACCAGCGCAGGGCCGCGAGGGAGGCGCGCAGCTCGTCCTCGCTCGCCGGCCGGGAGCGGGTGGGAACGCTGGTGAGCGTCGCCGTCACGGTGCCCGCGGGCGTCGCCGAGGTGTCGAGGGCGATCTCACCCACCGGCGTGTCGAAGACGAGCGGGCCGGGGCCGATCCGCTCGGCCAGGGCCACCGCGGTGGCGACGGTCGCGTGACCGCAGAAGGCGACCTCCGCGAGCGGGCTGAAGTAGCGCACCCGGAACCGGCGCGCCGCAAGGTCCGAGGCGGTGACGAACGCGGTCTCCGAGTAGCCGACCTCGGCGGCGGTAGCGAGCATGGCGGCGTCGTCCAGGGCGGCCGCGTCGAGCACGACGCCGGCCGGGTTGCCGCCGGCGGGGTCGGTGGTGAAGGCGGTGTAGCGCAGGGTCCCGGTGTTCGTCCTCAGGTTCATGCCCCTACCCTGACATCGCGGCGGCATCCGCACCAACGATGGATAACGATCCGTGCCATCGATATCGGCGATGGCAAACGGCTATCGTCGGCGGTATGGACACCCGACTGCTGCGCACCTTCGTCACCGTCGCCCGGACCGAGAACCTCACCGCGGCCGCGGAGCGTCTGCACCTCGTCCAGTCGACCGTGACCGCCCAGGTGCAGGCGCTGGAGAAGGAGTTCGACCTGCGCCTGTTCGACCGGCTGCCGCGCGGGGTGGTGCTCACCGGCGCCGGACGCGAGGTGCTGGCGCAGGCCGAGGCCGTGCTGGAGGCCGAAGCCCGGCTGCGGGCCGTCGCCGCCTCGGCCGGTGGCGCGGACGGCCGGGTGACCGGACGCGTGACGCTCGCGGCCGGCGAGACCCTGGTGTCGGCGCGGCTGCCGGGTGTCATCGCCGCGCTGCGGCGCAGCCACCCCGGGGTCGAGGTGGACCTGCGCACGATGGGTACCGCGGCCGCCGTCGCCGCGCTGCGCACCGGCGAGCTGGATGTGGCGCTGCTGCTGGAGGACGAGGCGGCGTTCCGCGACATCGAGTGCACACCGCTGGCCCGCGAGCCGCTGGTGCTGGTCTGCTCCCCCGAGCACCCCGCCGCCGCGCGCGGCGCCACCGACCCGCCCACCGACTGGGCGCAGCTGACCCGGGAGGACTACTTCCTGCACGAGCAGGGCTGCTCGTACAGCGACCGCTTCATCGAGCGGCTGCTCGCCGCCGACAGGGCCGCGCCGCCCCGGATCACGCGCTTCGGCAGTCTGGAGGCCGCCCGGTCCTGCGTGGCCGCGGGCCTCGGTCTGAGCCTGCTGGCCCGGGTCAACGTCGCGGACGCCCTCGCGGCGGGCCGCCTGACCCAGGTGCCGGGCCCGCAGTTCCCCGACGTCACCGTCCAGTTGGCCCGCCACCGCCGCCGCTGGCTCTCCCCTGCGGCGGCCGCGCTCACCGCGGAGCTGCCGCGGCACTTCCCGCACTGATCACCGTCACCCGGATTCGGGCCCACCCGGCCGGGGGGGGTCGAAGGTCCCTCGTCTCCCCGCCGGAAGGCCCGGGCGCGGCACCCGGATTCGGGTCCACCGACCCCAACGGCCGGGACCATCGGCGGGGCTTCGCGACACCCCGGACGCACCAGGCTGAGTCCTGATCGAACCGGAGGTGACCAGCGTGTACGACCCGAACCGGCGCCCGGCCGGAGTCCGCGCCGTCCGTCTGCAGCATCAGGACGTGGCGGACCGGCCGTTCATCGTGATCTGGGAGTCGACCAGGGCGTGCCCGCTCGCGT
This sequence comes from Kitasatospora sp. NPDC004240, assembly GCF_053603215.1. Taxonomy (NCBI): domain Bacteria; kingdom Bacillati; phylum Actinomycetota; class Actinomycetes; order Kitasatosporales; family Streptomycetaceae; genus Kitasatospora; species Kitasatospora sp. NPDC004240. The sequence goes on from NZ_JBSGFD010000124.1 coordinate 3,432, forward strand.
GCCGCCACTGTCGTGCCGAGGCGGTGCCGGACCGCGATCCGCGGGAGCTCGACACCGCGGCCGCCGAGGACCTGCTCGCCCAGGTGGCCTCCTTCGGCTCCCCCGCGCCGCTCTTCGTGATCACCGGGGGTGATCCCTTCCAGCGCCCGGACCTGCTGGAGCTGATCGCCCACGCCACGCGGATCGGCGTCCGGGTCGCGGTCTCCCCGTCGGGCACCCCCACCCTCACCGCGGACAACCTGCGGGCGGTGCACGAGGCCGGCGCGGTCGGGCTGTCGTTGAGCCTCGACGGTTCCACCGCCGAGTCGCACGACGGCTTCCGCGGCGTGCCCGGCGTCTACCGGTGGACCCTCGACGCCTGGCACACCGCCCGGCGGCTCGGTCTGAAGGTGCAGATCAACACCACCGTCACCCGGCACAACCTGTACGACCTGCCGAACATCGTCCGGCAGGTCCACGCGTACGGCGCCATGCTGTGGAGCGCCTTCTTCCTGGTGCCGACCGGACGCGGCCGCGCCCTGGCCGCGCTGAGCCCGGCCGAGGCCGAGGACGTCCTCAACTTCGTGTACGACGTCGGCCTGATCGTGCCCGCCAAGACCACCGAGGCGCACCACTTCCGCCGGGTCGCGCTGCAGCGCCGGGTGCTCGCGGACCGGGGCGAGGACCATGTGACGGCGCTCGGGCTCGGCCCGCTCTACCGCGAACTGCGCGGGCGCGTCGCCGATCTGGGGCTCGACGGTGCGCGGCGGGCCCGCCGTCCGCCGCTGGACGTGAACGCCGGCCGCGGCTTCGTCTTCGTCTCCCACACCGGCACGGTGCACCCCAGCGGCTTCCTCCCGCTGGGCGCCGGCAACGTACGGGAGCGACCGCTGCCCGAGATCTACCGCACCTCCGAGCTCTTCACCGGCCTGCGGGACGGCGACCGACTCGGCGGACGCTGCGGGCAGTGCGAGTTCCGCGGGGTCTGCGGCGGCTCCCGCTCGCGCGCGTACGGTGTGACCGGCGACCCGTACGCCGAGGAGCCGTGGTGCGGTTACCGACCCGGGTCCTTCCCGTACCAGCGGGAACTGGCGGCGCTGCTGCCCTCGGTGCGCGGATCGGAGGGCCGGTCGTGACCACCCTCCCGCAGGCCGCGGCCGGGAAGCCGGACCGGCGGACCCGGTACGCGCGGGCGCACCTCCTGGTGGCGGCCTGGCTGGGGCTGGCGCTGCTGGCCGCCACCGCGGAGCGGACCCTGCCGGTCGCCCGCTGGCTGGCCGTGCACCTGTTCCTGCTGGGCGCGGCGACCACCGCGGTCCTGCTGTGGAGCGAGCACTTCGCCGTCGCCCTGCTGCACGCGCGCCAGCCGTCCGAGCGGTGGAGCACGGTGCGGCTGTACGGCGCCAACCTGGCCGTGCTCGGCGTGCTGACGGGGGTGTGGGCGGAGCTGCCCGTCCTGACCGGAGCCGCCTGTCTGCTGCTGGTCGCGGCCGTCGCCGCCCATCTGGTGGTGCTGGTGCGGCTCGGCCGCGGCGCACTGGGGGGCCGGTTGGCGCCGGTCGTGGGCTACTACCGGGCCGCCGCGGCGGCGCTGCTGGTCGGGGTGCTGCTCGGCTGGTCGCTGGCGGTCGCCCCGCTGGGCGAGCGGGCGCACGCGGGTCTACGGCTGGCGCACATCCACGTGGTGCTGTTCGGCTGGATCGGCCTGCCCGTCCTGGGCACCCTGTTCATGCTGTGGCCGACCGTCCTGGGCGTCCCCATGCGGGACCGCACCGTCCGGGTGGCCCGCCGCGTGCTGTGGCTGAACGGGACGGGCCTGGCGGTGGCCGTCGCGGCGCTGGCGGCGGGATGGCGGTGGCCGGCCGCGGCCGGGGTCGCCGCGTACGGCGCGGGCACGGCCCTCGCCGTCGACCTGTTCGGCCGTACGGTGCGCAGGCGCGGCGCGGTGTCGGCGGCCGCCGCCTGGATGCTCGCCGCCTCCGTCGGCTGGCTCCTGGTGGCGCTGGTCGCGGACCTGTCCCTGCTGGCCGGCCGAAGACTGACGGTCGCGCAGGAGGAGGTCGGGACGCTCGTCCCGGTGCTGCTGGTCGGTTTCGTCGGGCAGGTGCTGATCGGTGCCCTGACGTACCTGCTGCCGGTCGTGCTCGGCGGCGGTCCGAAGCGGCGTGCCGAGCTGCAGCACATCCTGGAGGGCGGGTGGCGGGTACGCCTCGCGCTGCTCAACCTCGCCGTGCCGCTGCTGGCGCTCGCGCCGTCCTCGGCCGCCGCGGCGGGCGCCGTGCCGGCCGGTGCGGGCGTGGCGGCCTTCCTGGCGCTGGTCGTGCGGGTGCTCGGCCGGACGGTGGCCGGTGACCGGGCCCGGGGCTTCTGGGCCGCCCGTCGCGGGCTCCTGCTGGGGACGGCCGCCGGAACGGCCCTCACCGTGCTGGCCGCGCTGGTCGCGGGCAGCGGCGGCACCTCCTCCCGGCCGACCCCGGCGAGCACCGCCGCCGCCGCGGGAACCCGGACCGTCGCGATCTCCCTGGAGTCCATGCGGGTCAGTCCGAACCGCGTCGAGGTGCCGCACGGTACGGCCGTACGGCTGGTCGTCACCAACCAGGACGCGGCCCGTCACGACCTCACCGTGGAGAACGGCCCCGCCACCCCGCTGCTCGGCCGGGGTGAGAGCCGCACACTCGATCTCGGGCCGCTCACCGCGGACCGCCGGGCCTGGTGCTCCGTACCGGGCCACAAGGCCGCCGGGATGCGCCTCGACCTCGTCGTCACCGGCCATGCCGGTACGGGCGGCGCGCACCCGTCGCCGGGCACGGCCGCGGGCACCCCGGCCACCGGCACGGCCACCGGGCACGACGGGGTCGACCTCGCCCGGGACTTCTCCCCCGGCTGGCGGCCGCGCGCCGCCGCGCTGCCCGCCGCGACGGGCGAAACGGTCCACCGGGTCGAACTGCACGCCGTGCGGGCCAGGGTCGAGGTCGCGCCCGGGGTGACCCAGGAGATGTGGACCTTCGGCGGCACCGCGCCGGGCCCCACCCTGCGCGGCAGGGTCGGGGACACCTTCGAGGTCACCCTGGTCAACGACGACACCATGGGCCACGGCATCGACTTCCACGCCGGCGCCCTCGCCCCGGACGGGCCGATGCGCACCCTCGCGCCGGGCGAGCGGCTGGCCTACCGCTTCACCGCCGACCGGGCCGGCGCCTGGCTCTACCACTGCAGCACGGCACCGATGCTCCAGCACCTGGGCAACGGCATGTACGGCGCCGTGGTCATCGACCCGCCGGGCCTCGCCGCGGTCGACCAGGAGTACCTGCTGGTCTCCTCCGAGCTGTACCTGGGCGAGCCGGGCGGCGACCGGCAGGTGGCCGCGATGCGGGCCGGCACCCCCGACGCCTGGGCCTTCAACGGGGTGGCCGCCCAGTACGCCAAGGCGCCGCTGACGGCCCGCGCCGGACAGCGGGTGCGGTTCTGGGTCGTCGCCGCCGGACCGACCGACGGGGTCGCCTTCCACGTCGTCGGCACGGTCTTCGACACCGTCTACAAGGAGGGCGCCCACCTGCTCGCACCGTCCTCCCCCGGCGGGTCGCAGGTGCTCGACCTGGCACCCGCGCAGGGCGGGTTCGTGGAGACGACCTTCGTCGCGCCCGGCCACTACCCCTTCGTCGACCACGACATGCGCCACGCCGACGCCGGGGCGCACGGCCACGTGGAGGTGAAGTGATGGACGGGATCGGGTTCTGGTCCCTGGTGCGCTTCGTCCACGTGTGCGGCGCCGTGCTCTGGGTCGGCGGGCAGCTGGCGCTGTCCGCCGTGATCCTCCCGCTGGCCCGCCGTCAGTTCCCGGCCGAGGTCGCCGGCCGGTTCGCCTCCTCGGTGGGCCGCCGGTTCGGGATGCTCACCGGGGCGCTGTTCCTCCCGGCGCAGCTCGGCACCGGCGTCGCACTGGCCTGGCGCCGGGGCGTCACCTGGGCCTCGCTGGCCGAACCGGGCTACGACCGGATCCTGGCGGCCAAGCTCGGCCTGTTCACCGCCGTGATGCTCGCGGCCGCCGTGCACGGCTGGGCCCACGCCAAGGGGCGCGCCGAGCTCGCCCGGGCCCTCGCCGTCGCCTCCCTGGTCGGCTCGCTCGGCGTCGTCCTGCTCGCCACCGCGCTTCCCGGCACCTGATCCGCCCGTACGCGCCGGCGCGCACCCTCGCGCACCGGCGCGTACGCGGCATCCCGTCCTGAGCACCGTCCCGCAGACCTTGCAGCCGCCGTCGGAGAAACGGAGACCCCACGATGGCCCCCCGCCCCACCACCGCCCGCCCCACCACCGCCCGCGTCCACCGCGCCGCGCAGGCCTGACCGCTCACCACCCGACCGGGAGGAAGGACCCCTCGACATGTGCGAGTACTGCGGGTGCCAGGCGCTGGCCACCATCCGGGACCTGACGGACGAACACGACGCCGTGGTCAACCTGATCGGCTCGGTCCGGGCCGCGCACCACGGCGGCGACGCCCCGGCCATGGCCGCCGCCGCCCGTGACATCGCCGCCCTGCTCCGGCCCCACACCGAGGTCGAGGAGCGCGGCCTGTTCCCGTTCATGGCCGCCGAGTTCCCCGACCACATCGCCGCCCTGGAGGCCGAGCACCGGCTCATCGAGGCCGTCCTCGACGAGGCCGCGGACGGCACGCCCACCGACCCCGCCTGGCCGCAGCGGCTCCTGGACACCCTCGGCCGGCTGCGGGATCACATCCTCAAGGAACAGGACGGCGTCTTCCCCGCCGCGCTCGCCCAGTTGAGCGGGGAGGACTGGGAGGCCGTCGAGGCCGTGCGCGCCCGGGTCGGTACGGCGCTGCCCGGCTCCGCCGGCTGAGCACCGGCCCCGAACCCGGCGGGCCTCCTGCCGTCGACCACCGTCGCCCCGGCAGGAGGCCCTCGTCGTCGCCGTGCGGGTTCCGGGGAACGCCCCCGGAACGCGTACGGTCAGCCCTTGGCCGCGGCCCGCCGGGCGAGGATCGCCGCCCGCCGCTCGTCGAACCGGGCCGCCTGGGTCGCCAGACCGTCGAGCAGCAGCCCCAGCTCCTCCTGGGCCCTGAGCCCGTCCGGCCCCAGTCCGCCCACCTCCATCACCTTGAGGTGGCGCAGGACGGGCAGCAGCACGTCGTCGAGGTGGACCCGCAGGTTGTACACGCCGTCGACGGCGATCCGCGCGGCGGCCCGCTCGAAGCCGGGCATGCCGTGGCCCGGCATCCGGAAGTTCGTCACCACCTCGTTGACGGCCTGCATCGCCTGGTCGGGGGCGAGTTCGAACGCGGCCCTCAGCAGGTTCCGGTAGAAGATCATGTGCAGGTTCTCGTCGTTGGCGACCTGCGCCAGCATCCGGTCGCAGACCGGGTCGCCCGAGGCGTGCCCGGTGTTGCGGTGCGAGATGCGGGTGGCCAGTTCCTGGAAGGCGACGTACGCCACCGTGTGGAGCGGCGAGTGCCGGTTGTCGGAGACGAATCCGCCCCGCATGTGGGTCATGCGGGCACGCTCCAGCTCCACCGGGTCGACGGCGCGGGAGGCGACGAGGTAGTCGCGCAGGACCATCGAGTGCCGGGCCTCCTCGCTGGTCCACTGGTGCACCCAGGTGCCCCAGGCCCCGTCGCGGCCGAACAGGGTCGCGATCTCGTGGTGGTAGCTGGGCAGGTTGTCCTCCGTCAGCAGGTTCACCACCAGCGAGACCCGGCCCACCTCGGTCAGCGGCGACTGCTCCACGGACCACGGCTCACCGCCGAGCGGCCCGTCGAAGTCCCGCCCCCGCCCCCAGGGCACGTACTCGTGGGGCATCCACTCCTTGAAGACCCGCAGATGGCGGTCCAGCTCCCGCTCGACCACCTCCTCCAGGGCCTGCAGGAGTCGGACATCGGTCCACCGGGTGCGGGAGATGGTGCTGCTCACGGGGTTCAACTCTCGTCGACGGGCAAACCTACGGTTCCGTAGGTAACGTCACCGTAGGTCGCCCGCACCGGCGACGTCTGGGGCCCTTGGACCCCATTCCCCCGGCCGGGACGCACCGCACACCGCATTCGGTTGTCGACGCATCCGTCTTCGGGTGGTCTACGCCGGGAGGACGAAGTCCCGGGGCAGCGGGCTCAGCCCGTCCGCCGGTGCCGGGACGGGGGGCGGTGACGCGGAGTGCCGTTCGGCGACCGCCGCCGCGTCGCCGAAGAGGGTGCCGGTGCGCGCGTCCTCCTCCTTGTCGTCGCTGAACGTCATCTCCTGGCAGCGTCGCAGCCAGAGGGAGATCTGGCGCAGGGTCGCCGACCGTCCCCGGGCGATGATCCCGGGAACGTACCCGTTGCCGTGGAACATGTGGGTCTGCTCGACGTCGAAATGGTACGGCCCGTGCCCGCCGTCGCACGGCGGGCACGGGCACGGGCCGCCTTCCCGGACGGTCTACCAGATCGCCTCGACCCACTCGGGGTGGTCGATGAACGGGTTCCGGTTCTTCTGGTAGGTGTCGAAGATGAGCTGGTTGCGGCGCTGCTCGAAGGCGCTGGGCGGGTCCTGCTCGTTCCACTGCTTCAGCACGGAGAGCCGGCCGTGGAAGCGGGTGCTGCCGTTGATCGAGTCGTTGGCCTCCAGGTCGGGCCAGGAGTCGTCGCCCTCGTAGCGGACGGCCATGTAGAGGATCATGCGGGCGACGTCGCCCTTGTCCTCGTCGCGCGGTTCGAAGGAGTCGGCGTCCGTGTAGCTGCCGGAGGCGCCGCTGACCGGGCTGCCGCCCTCGTCGAAGTCCTTGTTCCCGCGGATGCTGTTGACCTGGACGTCGGCGGCGCGCAGGTGGTGCAGGTCGGTGCCGGGGCCGGCCGAGGTGCCGAAGTTGCCGTGGGACTGGGCCCAGACGTGCTCGCGGTTCCAGTTGCCCAGGCTGCCGCCGTTGAGGGACTTGGCGCGCGAGGTGCCGCTGTAGAGCAGGATGACGTTGTTGGTGTTGCCGGGGTCCTGGTCGAGGACCTTGAGGGCGTTCCAGACCGCGTCGTAGGAGATCCTGGTCTGCCCGGTGCCGATGATGGTGTGCAGCGAGGCCTTGAGGCTGCTGCCGGACTTGCCGATCGCGTTCTTGTAGTACGTGCTGTCGTACGGGCCGGCGGCGGCGTTCGCGGGGCTCGCGACGGCGGTCGGCAGGGCGAGGCTGACGAGGACGGCGGAGACGGTGGCCGCCAGCACCTTCCACCTGCGTATGTGTGCAACGGACATGAGGGGCTGTCCCTTCCCGGAGGAGGCGTATGACCGCGGCGTCCGGTGGGGGCCGGTCCGCGATCTACGCGTGTTGACGTCGTGTCACCGGGAGCATGACAGGTCCTCGGGGCTCATCGTGTAACCGGGGGGAGGACGTTCCATGACGTTCTCGCATACGGCGACCACTCGCGGCGCACCCGCCGCCGGCCGACACGGCCGTCGCCGGGGTTGCCCGGCAGGTCCACCCCGCAGGTGTCCCCCGGCCCGCCCCGCCATGACGCGGGGACCACGACGACCCGCCTCACATCGCCCGCGACCCACGCCGCGGGAAGCCGCCGGTGGGCCTACCAGGATTGAAATGTCCGAGGGTTCAGGGCTTCGGGTGGCGGCCGGCCTGTTCGAGCGCGCGGCGGGCGAGGTGTCGCCGATCCTCGGGAACGGACGCCCGGAACGGGTGGGCGGACATGCGCTCCCGGATCTCCAGCTGTGCGCGGCGAGGCTCGGGCGACTCCATGGCGTCCGTCCACATCGAACGCCCGGCGGCGTTGTACTCGCGCTGAAACCCGATCAGGTCGCCGGGGAAGGACCACTCGTCGGACATGGACGCGAGCCCATGGACAACACGGGCAATGGTCCGACCCGGCACAAGGAGCCGCACCCGTTCCTGCGATCGGCATCCCCGGGCGCCCCCGGTCAGTGGCCGGTGAGCGCGTCCGTCTCGGCGGCGTACAGGCGGGCGGGGTCGAATCCCATGCCCGTGAAGTGGCCGGCGAGCTCCAGGGAGAGCACGCCGTGCAGGCGGGTCCAGACGGTCAGGGCGTGGCGCAGCGCCGACGGCGGGGCCGGGTGGTCGTCCGCCCAGGTCCGGTGGTCGGCGAGGTGCTCGTCAAGGGCCGTCGCGGCGATGGCGGGCGGCCCGGCGGCGGTGCAGGCGTCGAGGAGGACGGCCATGATCTCGCCGGTGATCCGGGTGGTGTCCTCCGGGGCCCGGTAGCCGGGCACGGGCGTGCCGTAGACCAGAAGGTACCGCTGGGGGTCGTCGAGCGCCCAGCCGCGCAGGGCGTGGGCCAGCCCGGCCAGGTCGGCGCCGGATTCGGCCCGGGTGCGGAAGACGTCGGCGAGGCTGCGGTAGGCGTCCCGGACGAGTTCGGTGATCAGCTCGTCACGGTTGGCGTAGTAGCGGTAGAGGGCGGGGCCGCTCATGCCGATCTGCTTGGCGATGGCGTTGAGGGAGAGCGCCGAGGCCCCGGCGGTGGCGATCTGCTCCCACGCGTGCTTCTTGATCTCCTCCCGCACCTGGGCGCGGTAGCGCTCCCGGGGAGTCCCCGCGTCCGACTCGGCCACTGCCGCCTCCAGACCTCGGCCGGCCATGGCGCCGACGTTCGAGTTAGAGGTTATCACTGTTCTTCTTGACTCTCACGAACGAGAGGAGTTATAACTTCTAACGAACGCAAGAAGCTCTTCGAAAGGGGGTCGGTCATGGAGACCGACCGTATGATCCAGGTCGTTCTGCCCGGCGTCGTGGCGCCCGAGGGACTCGAGATCCGCCACGGGCACGTACCGCAGGCCGGTCCCGGGCAGGTCGTCGTCGCGATGGAGGCGAGCGGCGTCTCGTTCGCCGAGCAGCAGATGCGCCGCGGGCGCTACTACGACCAGCCGCCCTTCCCGTTCGTCCCCGGCTACGACCTGGTGGGCCGGGTGCTCACCACCGGCGCCGGCGTCGACCCGGCCCTGACCGGACGGCGGGTCGCCGCGCTGCTGAAGGTCGGCGGGTGGTCCAGCCACGTCGTGCTCGACGCGGCGGACGCGGTCGAGGTCCCGGAGGGGCTCACCGCGGCCGAGGCGGAGACCGTCGTGGTCAACGGCATCACCGCCTGGCAGATGCTGCACCGCCGGGCCCGGGTGCGGGCCGGACAGACCGTCCTGGTGCACGGCGCCGGCGGCGGGGTCGGCTCCGTCCTGGTCCAGCTCGCCCACGCGGCCGGCGCGACCGTGATCGGCACGGCGTCCGCCCGGCACCACGACGCCCTGCGGGAACTCGGCGTGATCCCCGTCGACTACCGCGGCGCGGACGTCGTCTCCCGGGTCCGCGCGCTGGCGCCCGGCGGTGTGGACGCGGTCTTCGACCACGTCGGCGGCCGCAGCGTCATCGACTCCTGGCAGCTCCTCGCCGCCGGCGGCACCCTGGTCGCCTACGGCAGCGCCTCCACCCGCGACGACACCGGCTCCAAGCAGTGGCCCGTCCTGAGGATCCTCGCCCGCACCTGGCTCTGGAACACCCTCCCCAACGGGCGGCACGCGTACTTCTACAACATCTGGGCCGGCCGCGCCCTCGGCAGGGACCGCTTCCGCGCCCGGCTGCGCACCGACCTCACCGAGGTGTTCGCCGCCCTCCACCGTGGCGACATCACCGCCCGCATCGCCGCCAGCCTGCCGCTCGCCCGGGCCGCCGAGGCCCTGAGCCTGGCGGAGTCCGGCACCGTCAGCGGCAAGATCGTCCTGACGCCCTGACCCTCCCGCGCCCTGAGCGCCGCCACAACACCCGTGCGGTGTCGGCACGATGAGCCGACGAGTCCGGACACGTCCACCGTCAGGCCTGGGCCGGACCGTTCACCCGTCGCCTCTCACTCGCCCTCCGAGTGGGAGGCCGAGGTGCTGGGCCCGCCGGCGGCCCTCGTGGAGCGCGGCCGCCCTCCGAACCGCCGGACCTCACCGCCGTCGCGAGCGCGGGCAGGCTACTCGACGTACGACGGCACCGGCTCCGCCCCCGGGCAGCAGACGGTGTCCTCATCGGCGACCTCCTCGGCGCAGCCCTCACACACCCACACCATCTCGGGCTCCACCGGCCCGGACGCGGACACCTCATGGCCGCGCACCGTCAGCTGCCAGGTGTCCCAGGACTCCTCGCCCTGCGCATCGATCACGCCGTCGAGCACGTGGTCGAAGGTGAAGTCCTCGAACCCGGGATTGCCCCGGGCGTGAGCACCTGGCTTCAGGAAATGGTCGATCAGATAGGACATCCACTCGGGTGAGTCGTAGAACTTCTCGCGCCCGTTCCACTCGATCGCGGAGCCGTCATCCGTGGGCTCCCACTGGCACCACAGGCCGGGTTGGCCGGCCGGGGGCTTGTCGAAGTCGCGGATGTCCGCGTCACGGCCCTGTCCCGCGTAGCCGGTACCGTCGACGTAGTAGGGGCCGTTGTCGCGGTCCATGCGCCGGGTGCCGGCGAACTTCCGCAGGTAGGCGAGCTCCCGCTCGTTGAGCGGCGGCTCGACGGCGATCCGGCCGGTGAATGTCGTGGTGTAGCCCATGATCGGCATGGTAGCCACGCCCTCCGACACACCGGACCTCCCGACCGAACCGGCCGGAGACCAACCGGACCGACCGACGTCGGCGCGAGCCCGGCGCTCTGACGAACGGCCGGCAGGCCCGGCGTGGGCCGGTGCTGCCGCGGACCCTCGAGCCGGGCCATCCGCAGCCGGCGCGCCAGCCTGTTGAGTGCGCCAGCCTGTTGAGTGCGCCAGGGCAAGGGGCCGATCGAAACCCTGCGGCCACCGCCCGGTAACGTGTACCTCTTCGGGCGCCGTCGGGGCCTGGAGTCCAAGAGGTGAATGCCGATGACGCTTGGCGAACTGCCCGTCGCGTGGAGCCTGCCCCCCGAGGATGCCCTGGCCGGATGGCGGGCCTTGTGGTGGAGCGTCGGGCCGAGCGGCGAACTCGCGGTGATGCTGGTCCAGGAACGGGACCTGCGCCGTTCCCCGTACGTCAAGGGGTGGGTCGGATGGAGCGTGCCGGCTCCGTGTGACGGCGTCCTGGTCGTCGTCTCGGGCGGAGTGGAACACCGCACCCCTGTCACCGGCATAACCCCGTGGACCGGTCACCTGGCCCTGCTCCCGCGGTCACGGTTCCTGCTGGTGTCCGGCCGTACACGCCGGGAGCCGGACGGGACCTGGGAGAGGAACGCCGTCGTGTACTCCCCCGGCGGGCACCCGGTGAGTCACTTCTGCATCGGCGACGACATCGACTACGTCCTCACCGACCGCGACGGCGGCATCTGGACCTCGTACGGCGACGAGGGCATCTACGGGGACCACCCGGAGAGCAACGCCGGCCTGGCCCGCTGGGACACCGACGGCACCCACACCTGGAGCCCTCGGGGACGGCTCCCCGTCTGGCCCCTCGGCGGAAGCGCGGCCGCCACCGAGGAGGCCGCGGCCTGGCTCGCCTGGTACAGCCACAAGGGTGCCTTCCTGTCCCGGGTCGATCCCGCCACCGGCGACATCACCAGCTACCGCAACCCCTTGAAGGACACCGACGGCATCGCCGTGCGCGGTTCCCGGATGCTCCTCACCCACCGGTTCCACGACCGTCCCGCTGTCGAGCTGAGCCGCGCGGAACTCGTCGACGACGCCTGGGTGATCACCTCCCAGGAGAAGCTGCGACTGCCGGGGCCGGTCGTCCTGCGCTGCGTCCAGGGCCGCGACGGTGTCCTCTGGCTCCGCGCCGGCGACACCTGGACACAGATCGAAGCCTGAGCCCGTGCACCTGGTTGTGCGGTCGCCTGCGGCCGGCAGCTCGGGTGCGGGGAGTGGTGGGACCGGGCGGTCGGGCCTCGGTACCCCGTCATCACCACCGTCCACGAGGGCGACCCCGCCCTTGCGGCGCAGGCCCCCACGGGCGGGCGGCCGCGCTTCCGGGTGGCGTGAACCCGGGCTGCGGGCGGCGGGCGGAGGCGGGGCCGACACGGTCGTACGGCCCCGCCGCCGTGCGATCCCGCCGCCGTCCCGCAGTCTGAGACGGCCCGTCCCGTCCCGGCCGGTTTCTGCCAGCATGCGGGACATGCAGCAGCAGCTGATTACCAGCGGCAGCGTGCCGGCACCGCGCCGGGAGGAGTGACCCTCCCCGGCCCACCGCCCGCACGCAGACCTCTCGCACTCCGCGAGGGGTCTTTCTGATTTCCCGGCCCGCCAGTCCCACCCACAGACAGGACCCGCCGCCATGGAACACACCCGACTCACCGTCACCCTGCGCCCCACCACCGGGACGCTCGCCCGGCTCGCCTCCACCCTCAACAACCACCAGGTCCTGGACCTCGCCTTCACCACGGCGGCGCCGGCCTCGGCCGCCCGGGCCGTCGTCCGCGTACCGCAGCCCGAGGCCGTCCGCGTCCAGCAGAAGCTGCGGAGGATGATCGACGTCCTCGACGTGGCCCTGGAGCCGGCCACCCCGGACAACGTCACGCCCGCGCAGGCCTCGCCGCCCCGGCCCGCCGCGGCGGTCACCGTTTGACAGGCCCGGCGCCGCCCTGCGGTCGCGGCCACCGTGCACTCCACCGGCGTGCGACCCTGTTCACCCGCGTCTCCGGGCCGCTCCGGCCCGGAGACCTCCGGACCCGCCGCCGTGACGGACGCGACGCCGCCCGGTGTCAGAGACGGTGCACCGGGCAGGGCGAGTGCTCGAACGGGGTCTTGAAGCCCTGAACCGGGCGCAGTTCCGCGGTCCACTGGTTGCTGATGACGCCGCGGCGCAGGACGAACAGCTGGTTGGCCCTCCGGCGGTCACGCACCCGGCGGGCAGCAGCCGGCCGGGGCCATCGGTGAGGCCTGGGCCGTACGCCCTGACGCCGTTCCTCGCCGATCATCACCACCGTCCGAGCGGCAGGACTACGACGCCCCCGACTGGGTGGGCCCGGTGTGCCTGATCTGGACACCGGGCCGCGAGCCCAAGGGCTTTGCCGCCCCGTTCGCGTCACCGCCGGCGCAGCTCGCCGAACCAGCGCACGATCGCCGAGGTGGCCGCGACGTTGGAGCCCAGGTGGCGGGATCCGTGGTAGTCGATGGCGCCGAGGTCGACAACGGGGGCGCCCACGCCGTTCCCGAGCAGGGCGGTCCGGCAGTGGTCCGTGTTGGCGGTGACGGCCTGCTCGTCCCCGGCCGCCATGTAGAGCCGGACGGGGGCCCGGGGAGCCCAGTCGGTGCAGACGGCGTCGGTCGTGCGCAGCGCCGCCGCCAGCGGACCCGTCGGGTGCGCGAGCAGCTCGCGGCCGTGTTCGGTCAGCAGCGCGTCGAGCGTGCCCGGAGTGCCCCGCATCAGCTGCTCCCCCGTGTGCGCGCCGTCGAAGAGCGCCTCGACGGTGCTGTCGTACGGGGCCCGGAAGACCTCGCCCGGGCTGTCGTAGAGGTGATGGAGCCGCTGGAACGCCACCAGGGTGTAGGCCGCGTACAGCACGCTGGACTTGGTCTCCAGCCTGCCGTCGAGCAGCGCGGGCAGCTCCGCCCCGCCGAAGTCGTAGGCGCCGCTGACGGGGGCCAGGGCGCCCAGCCTGAACCAGCGGTCCTCGCCCGCCTGAAGGGCGCGGCCGAGGCCGAGTGCCGCCGAGGCGCCCTGCGAGAAGCCCGTGACCATGACCTCCCGTTCCAGCGCGCGTCCGGTGCGCTGCGCGAAGGCGCGGGCCGCCCTCAGCATGTCCAGGGACGCCGTGGTCTCGGAGCCGATGTCCATCCAGGGATGCAGGCCGGGCCCCTTGCCCATCCCCAGGTAGTCGGGCGCGACCGCGGCGGCCCCGGCCGACGCGTGCGCGACCACCGGCGCGGACACGAAGGCACCGCGCTTCGAGGACGGGGCGTCGTCCCGGTGGCTGCCGGTGCCGTGCGCGAAGGAGACCACCGGCAACCGCCTCCCGCCGGTGAGCGGGAGCACGAGCAGCCCGCTCGCCGTGGTGGGCCGCCCGTGCGGATCGACGGTCCGGTAGACCAGCCGGTACGCCACCACGCCGTGCCGGACGGTGTCGTCCGCGAACCCGGCCGCCTTGAGCTCGGCGGCCACCTCCTGCGAACTCGCGAGCGTGTACAGCGTTTCGGCGGAGACCAGCGAGCCCCGGCCGTACTCCGATTGCTGCGCCTGCGTCCGGGAGTGGGCACCGGCCAGGGCGTCGGCGGTGGCGACGCCGGGCCCGCCCAGCACCAGTCCGCAGCAGACGACTGCCCCGACCACGGCCCGCAGACCACCGTGCCGACGGACTCCCCCACGCGAGGACGATTGAGCGAAGACGACCATGACCCCTCCAACACCTGGTACGACGAAGTGCGTTCAGCCTTCCGCGTCCCGAACCGCGCCGCACTGGTGCAACCCCCCGGCCGCCCCCTGGTGCCCGCCCCCGGCCCGAGGACGGTTGTCCGCGACTCCGGTGCCGGCAAGACCCTGGAGCCACCGCCTTTCCGGTGAGCGGCGTCAGAGGGCGAGTGCGTCGAAGGCCGCGTCGAGGAAGCCGTCGGGCAGGCCGGTCCCGGTCCAGGTCCAGTCGGGTGGGCTCGCGGCCTCGGCGGCGTCCTCGACGGCCGAGGCGGCGTCGGCCGGGTTCTCGGCGGGCAGGCCCAGGGCGACCACCGCCCAGGACGTCAGGGCCCCGACGTCCAGGTACTGCCACCATGCGGCGTCGTCCCACCCCCGGCGCTCGGTGGCCCTGTCCGTCCAGGCCGTGCGGAACAGCGAGGTGAGGGCGGAGCGGGGATCGGCCGGGGAGGCCTGGGCGGCGCGGCGCACGGTCCGCAGGTGGTCCAGCTCCGCGGCCCAGGGATGCGCCGTGAAGAACTCCAGGTCGGCGCGGAGGGTCGGCCGGAACGACCGCCCTCGGCCACGGTTCCAGCGCCCGGCCGGTGTCCACAGGCCGCCCGGACCGTCGCCGAGCCCCGCGGCCCGGGCCTGCGCCGCGATGTCGCCGAGCACCGCGTCACGCCATCCGAGTCCGTACGCCGTCCGGGCGGCGACGACGGCGTGGATCTGCCCGTCCGTGGCCGGTGCGTCGAGGAGCGCGTCGTCGCAGCCGCCCCACTGCACGACGAGCGCCGCGGTCACCGCCTCGGCGCAGCGCGCGTGCAGGTCGGCCGCGGGCAGACGGGCCCAGGGCAGCAGCGCGAGGTAGGTCCTGTCCCACAGCTCCCGCACGGTTGAGTCCTCCGGCACGGCCCCGTCCTCATCGATCGTCCATGTCCGCCCTCCCGGCATTCTCCCTCCCGGTCCGGGCCGGGTCGGGGGCCGGTGTCTCTTCGGTGGATCCGGCCGACCGTACCGTCCGGCGGGGCCGCGCACGCCGGTGGGGCGGCGGGGCGCGGCCCGGTTCCGGGAGGGGTGTCGGTTCCGGGCGGGGCTCAGGTGGTGCCGGTGAACATCGAGCGGTGCGACTCGGCCCACTGACGGAAGGTCCGCGGCGGGTTCCCCGTCAGGTCCCGCACGGTGGGGTGGATCGGGGACTCGTCGAGCGTGCCGTCCGCGTAGAAGCTGAAGAACGCCTGGATGTACGGCTCGGGCACGCCGTCGGCGGTCATCCGGGCACGGCCCTCGTCGTCGGAGAGACCGTGGAAGCGCAGGTCCCGTCCCAGGACGTCGGCGAGCACCGCCAGGCGTTCGGCCGGCAGCAGCGCCTCGGGCCCGCTCAGCGGGTACACCCGGCCGTCGTGCCCGGGGTCGAGCAGGGCACGGGCGGCGACGGCGGCGATGTCGTACGGGTCGACGGGGGCGACCGGCACCGCGCCGAAGGAGTCCTTGACGGTGTCGCCCGTGCGCAGCTGCGGAAGCCAGCGCAGGGCGTTCGACATGAACGCGCTGGGCCGCAGGATCGTCCAGGCGAGCCCGGAGTCCCGGACGGCGCTCTCGGAGCCGATCATGTACTGGGACACGACGTTGCCGGTGTCGGTGGCCTCCGCGGCGGGGCTGGACAGCAGCACCACGCGTTCCACCCCGGCGCGACGTGCGCGGGTCATCAGACCGGCCGTGTCCTGGTACCCGGGGAGCAGGAACACCCCGGTGACGCCCTTCAGGGCCGGTTCGAGGGTCTCGGGCCGGTCGAGGTCGCCGACGACCTGTTCGACCGCTCCCGTCGCGTGGTCGGCGGGAGTCGCGGGGTCGGCGGGAGTCGCGGGGTCGGCGGGAGTCGCGGGGTCGGCGGGCGTGCGGACCAGTGCGCGTACGGGTGCGCCGGCGCGGGCGAGGGCCTGGACGACCTCGCCGCCGACGTTCCCGGTGGCTCCGGTGACGAGGATCATCGCAGGCTCCTTGCGAAGTGGGCGGCCACGGTGTCGACGGCGACGGTGACCTGCGGCTCGGTGTCGTAGAAGTCGAACTGGGTGCCCTGCGTCCACAGGATGTCCTTGGGGCCGGCGAGGCCCGCGTGGAAGCGGCGGGCGCCGTCGGGGATCGCCGCGTCCTCGCTGTGGACGAGGAGCGTGGGCCGGTCGATGCGCGGGGCGAGCGCGATGGAGTCGTAGGTCAGCCAGTCCGCCCAGGCCATCAGGGCGAAGCGGTTGGGCCAGCCGGGGATGCCGCCTCGCTCGGGGTTGAGGTAGAAGTCGATGTCGTACGGCATCGCGGCGCGTTCGTCCGTGGTGGAGACGACCGGGACGTACTCGACCTCGCCGGTCTTCTCGTAGTGGGCGCGGGCCTCGCGGCCGGTCCTGATGAGCTCGGCGACCGCGTCCGCGCCGCCGTAGGCGTCCTCGCAGATCGCCGCGTCGTGCAGCCAGGGCGCCACCAGGGCGAGCGACTTGACGCGGGGGTCCCGGGCGGTGCCGTCGGCCATGTACATCGCGGCGGCGCAGATGCCGAGGGCGCCCAGCCGGTCGCCGTCGACGGCCGGGTGGGTGGCGAGGAAGCTGATCGCGTGCTGGATGTCGCGGACCTTGAGGGCTGGGTTCTCCACGTCCCGCGGTACGCCCTCGGACTCACCGAAGCCGGTGAAGTCGAAGGACAGGGCGGCGTAGCCGCGGGCCGCGAGCCGCTCGGCGTACCGGTTCGCCATGAGCTCCTTGACGCTGGTCCAGGTGCCGGCGACCACGACGGCGGGCAGCGGGCCCGCGGTGTCGTCGGCGTCCGGGAGGTGGAGCAAGCCGGTCAGGGTCACGCCCCCGCCGTCGAAGGTGACCTTGGTCGTGCGTGTCATGCGTACTCCGTCGTGGTCTCGGTGGTCGGTCCGGTGTCCGCCGGGGCCGGGTCCACCGTTGGGGTCGGGTTCACCGTTGGGGTCGGGTTCACCGTTGGGGTCGGGTTCACCGGTGAAGTCGCGTTCACCGGTGAGGGGGTCGGGACGGTCCCGGGCGCGCAGGGGTGCACCCCCGCGCCACCCCTGCGCGGCCGCCCGTCGGGAGGTGGGTGGGCTACCGCTCGCCGTCGCTCCACACCGTGGTCATCACCACGCCGGCGATGCGCCATCCGACGGGGGTGCGGATCAGGTCGAAGCGGTAGTCGCCGCCCAGGGTCCACAGGCGGTCGTCGCCCTTCCGGTGGGTGGCCTGGAAGGCCGCGGTGCACACCGCCCGGTCACCGTCGACCGTGACCAGGTGGTTGGTCAGGAGGTGCTGGGTGGCGGCGTACCCGCCGAGTCCTTCCTTCCAGCCCTCGACGATCTGCTCCGGCCGCAGGGTGACGGGCTCGCCGCCGTTCAGGCTGGTGTAGTCCAGGGTCACGGTGTCGGCGAACACGCCGACCAGCCGGTCCCAGTCCCTCCGGTCGGCGTACCGGGCCATGCGGGTGCAGGTGTCGATGACGTCCGGTCGGTCCACGGTGATCGTCCTTGCTGCGGCTCGGTCGGCCGCGGGGTGCGAGCGTTTCCAGGGGGAGGGCCGGCTGCCCGGCGGGGTGATGACCGGGCAGCCGACCGCGTGCTCCTCGAGCATGCCGTGCCGTCGCCTGACTGTGTTGCGTGTGCGTCCGGTGTTGCTTGGCGCTGCGTCTCACGTTCGGCCGGTCAGTGACCGCAGCCGGTGTTCCCTCGGGGAGAGCCCGTAGGCGCTGCGGAAGGCGCGGGTGAAGTCGGAGGCCCGGGGCATGCCCCACCGGGCGGCGACCGCGTGGATCGGCAGGGAGCCCAGTGAGGGGTCCGCCAGGTCGCGGCGGGCCCGCTCCAGCCGCTGGGCGCGGACCCAGGCTGCGAGCGTCTCGCCCTGCGACTGGTCCGTGAAGACGCGGTGGAGGTGGCTGAGGGAGATGTGGTGCGCGGAGGCGATGAGGCCCGGGGTCAGGTCCGGGTCGTGGAGGTTCTGCCGGATGAAGGTCCGGACGTTCCTGGCCAGGACCTCCTGCCGGGTCTCCGGCGGCAGGGCCGACTCGGCCTCCAGCGTGTGGGCGAAGAGCGCCGACACCAGGTCGAGCAGGACCGTGCCGAGGCGGGGGGCGTCGGAGGGCCTCAGGTACTCGGCCTGCCGGTCGAGTCCGGTCAGGTAGTCCGCCAGCAGGGCTCCCACGCCGTCGTTCACCGGCAGGTTCCGTCCCAGGAGTCCTTGCACCTCGCGTGGGGGCAGGGGTAACAGTGCCTTCGGGAAGTCCACGCCGATCCCCGTGACGAGGCCGGGCCGTCCGTCCGCCGTGGTGCCGGCGCCCTCCGCGTACACCTCGCACGGCCGGGAGTTGTCCTCCACCAGCAGTCCGAGCGGGCCCACGGTCACGCTCCGGTGACGGCTGCGCACCAGGGTGAGCTCTCCTTCGAGCACCAGCGAGAGGTGGCACAGCTCGGGGTCGTTCCGGCGGAGGCTACGGGCCGTGGTCCACAGGTGCGAGGACGGGAAGGACGTCCGCCACGCGGTCACCGGCCCGAGTTCCAGGAAGTGCGCCTCGGCCCGGAAGTCGGCCACGTGATCGGTCCTCGCTTCGGTCGCGCGGGTCCGGTCGATCAGTTCCCGCCAGCTCTCGAAGCGCTCGCCCTCCGGTACGTCCTGGCTGCGGTACACGGTTCCGATCACGTGCTTCACACTCCGTTCCGTCCGGGACAGGACGTGCCGCTCATGTGCGGTGGCGACCACGGGAGGCGCCTTGCCGGGGGTGCACCGGATCCGGTGCCGGCCCTGCGGCGCGGACGGCGATCCCGGGCGGGGCGGTCCCTGAGTGCCGGGCGCCTCCCGCCGTCGGGGCGCCCCCGGCGGCGACGGGTCGCGTCGGCCGCGGCGGGTCGCACGGCCACGGCACCGGCCGTGCACCGCTCCCGGCCGCCCTCGCGGACGGCCCTGCCCGAGCTTTCATGTTCCCGAGAAACTATCATGGGCAAACTAATTGAGTGTTTGACAGGATGAGGGCTCCATCCAAGGCATCGAGGGGCACATGACCGGCGACAACACCGTCCCGCCACCGCTGCGGCGGCTGTGGCGGCTCTCGGAATCCTCCGGACGGGGCCGCCCTGCGGCGCTCGACGTCGAACTCGTCGTCACGGCCGCCGTGGCGGCCGCCGACCGTGACGGCCTCGACGGAGTGACCCTTCCGAAGGTCGCCGAGAGCCTCGGTTTCACCGGGATGTCCCTCTACCGCCACGTCGGCTCCAAGGACGAGCTCCTGGCCCTGATGGGCGATCACGCCATCGGCACGCCGCCCCGGCTCGACGACTGCGACTGGCGCGAGGGCCTGCGCACCTGGGCCTACGCCCAGCGCGCCGTCTACCGGCAGCGGCCGTGGCTCACCCGGCTGCCCGTCACCGGACCGCCCTCCGGACCCCACCGGATTGCCTGGATGGAGGCGGCCCTGGACGTCCTGGCCCGGACGCCGCTCGACTGGCCGCACCGGATCGGCGTCCTCGGGCTGATCGGCGGCTACGTCGTCCAGTCGGTCCGTCAGCAGCACGAACTCGCCGCGGCCCGGCCGGAGGGTCAGGCGCAGGCCGAGGCCGAACGGGCCTGGGCCGACGCCCTGGCCGGCCTCGTGCACCCCGACCGCTTTCCGCAGACGGCCCGGCTGTTCTCCGCGGAGGTGTTCACGGCGCCGCCGGCCGACACGCCCGACAGCGCACTGGCCGACGCCGACTTCTCGGTCGGACTCGAACTGATCCTCGACGGCATCGCCACCCGGATCGACCGGGCCACCGCCTGAGCCCGAGGCCCGGCTCCGGCCGCCCCGGACCCGTCGCACCCTCGCGACCGGACGGCGGCCCGGAGCCGGACGAACCGTGCGGCACCGTCCAGGCGTGCCGGAGCGCCGGGACGCGCGGCCGCCCTGGCGACCGCCCACCGTGGGCCTGTCCGCCGGCGTCCCGGTCCTGGCGCGTCCCGCTCCTCGGGCCCGCCGACCTGACGGTCAGTCGCCCGCGCCGGCCGTCCCCTCCGACGCACCCGCGGGAGCCACCGCGGCCGCCGTACCGGTCGCCGTCGCCCTCTCCGTCGCCGTCTCCGTGCGGAACAGCGGCTTGCCCCGGTGGAGGCGACGGCACACGCGCTGGTAGCTGGGGCGGTCGAGCTTCGGCAGGCGGCCCGCGCGGGCCCGCTTGGCCCCGCCGTCGTACGCCTGGGGCACCAGGATCCCCCGGACCGCGCGCAGCTGGTCCTTGGTGGGGCTGTACGAGTCGATCTCCGCCTCGACCTCGCCGGCCGTGTAGGAGGCGGACTTGTCGCTGAGCACCAGGGCCCGGGCGTGCACGGCGCCGTCGACCTCGAAGGTGAAGTCGTTGTAGTAGCCGTAGACGATGCCCTCGGCCCGCAGGTCACCGGCGACGTAGACCGAGCCCCAGGAGACCAGGTCACGCACGACCAGGTCGCCGAGGACGACGAGCAGGCCGATGTCGGAGACGTAGTCGTCGACGAAGCCGTGCACGACCAGGTCACCGTCGACGACCAGCGCGATGTCGTGGTCGAGGTCGTCCGGGACCACCAGGTCGCCGTGGTGGACGTACCAGGCGTAGCCGCTGTCGTCGAGGTAGTCGGCGATGTCGGTGTGCCGGCCGACGCGGTCGGCGTACGCGGCCGCGTCGGCGGGGCCCAGGCGGTCGAAGCGGGCCCGCCAGTCGGAGGTGGTCAGCACGGTTCCTCGGTCCTCTCGTGTCGGGCGGCCGCCCGCAGACGCCGGACCTCCAGCAGGTCGCGGGCCTCGTCGGCGAAGTACTCGTCGGGCCTGCGGGCGATCGCGTCGATCACCGGCACCGGCAGTTCGGGGTTCCTCAGCAGGTATCCGCAGCGGGTGCCCTGCGCGACCCAGTCGAGCATGATCTCCTGCGGGAGGGCGGGGTTCTGGGCGAGGTCCTCCAGGTGGTAGTTCTCCAGCTCCGGGTCGCCCTCGCGGACGAAACGGGCCAGCGCCTGCGGCGGGGTGTGCCGGTTGGCGACCGCGGCGCGCAGGTAGTAGATCGGACCGGCGACCATCTCGGCGAGGACCTGCTCCAGCGGCTCGGTCTCCGCCGCCTCGGTGATCCGGTCGAAGTGGGCCCGCTCCTCCTCGCCCGAGACGGTGCTCGCGCAGTACTGCAGGCCGAACGAGATCAGCAGGTCCGGGGGCCAGTTGGGCTGGGACATCGCGTTGCCCGGGTGGAAGCCGGGCAGGATGTCGAGGGCGTGCAGGCGGCGCAGCTCCCCGGGCGGGGTCGCCGGATGGCGGAGCACGGCGTGGATGAGCGAGCTCCGGTCGTCCGGCGAGCCGATGTCCGGGAATCCCCCGGCCGCGGCCTCGGCGGCCTGCCGGGCGAAGGTGTCGACCAGCCGGGTCAGGGCGGAGGGCGGAGCGAGCCGGTTGCCGGCCAGGCGGCGCAGGACCTCCGGGTCCGGGTCGGACCCCAGCGCGGTCAGTGCCTCGACGGGGGTGAACCAGTTGGCGGCGGCCTGCGCCCGGACGTCCGCCACGGGGTCGGCGGCCAGCACCGCGAGCGCGTCCGGATCGTGGTTGCGCCACCTCGCGGCGGCCAGCTCCCGGACACCCGGGTCCTCGTCCCGTGCGAGCGCGGGCAGGTGCGCGGCCAGGTCGAGATGACGGCGACGCTCGACAGCCGCGCGGCGGACCCGTGCGTCCGGATCGCTCAGGTCGGCCTCGCTGGTGCGGCCGAGGGCGGAGAGCACCCGGCGCACCCGCGGGTCCGGATCACCGACGAGGGCGTCGAGGTCCTCGGGGAGCGCGCCGACCCGGCGCGCCATGGTGAGGCGGACGTCGCCCTCGGGGTCGGCCAGCAGGACGGCGGCCGCCGGTCGCGGAAGGTCCTCGCGGGCGGCCAGGGCACGGCGTACGGCCGTCGAGGCGTCGACGGCCAGCGCGGTCACCGCGGGCTCCGGCGTGGCGCGGTGCACGGCGGCGGCGCGCCGGACGTCCTCGTCGGGGTGCGCGGCGTACCGGGCGAGCCGCCCCGGCGCCGTGGCGGGCTGCGCGGCCAGCGCCCG
>NZ_JBSGFD010000125.1:0-25631 GCF_053603215.1 Kitasatospora sp. NPDC004240
CACCGAGAGCGGGCGGTGCGCGGTGCCGTGGTTGGCGATCTCGAACAGCGGTGGGCAGCGGCGGCCTTCCGCCGCCCTGGCGCGGAAGCGCGGAACCCCGGAGGCGGGCCGGTCAGCCCCCGGCGCGGACGTAGATGTCGGCCGCCCCGGGCAGACCGGTGGTCGCCGGGGCCACGTAGATGCGGCGGACGGCGAACGGCTGGGCGCTCGGCGACACGGTGGGCGTGGGGTCCGCGGTGGGCGCGGCCGTCGGGCCGGGGCCCGCCCCGGCCGGGGGACCGGCCGGCGGCTCGGCCGACGGCGACTCGCGCACCTCGGGGGCGTGGATCCGCATCGGGGCGGGCCGCGCCGTCGCCGTCACGGACGCGAGGGTCGGCCCCGGGCCGGCCGTGGCGCCCGCCGTCGCGCCCACCATCGGGTCCGCCGAGGGCTCCGGCCGGTCGTCCGGGCAGTCGCCCTCCTCGTCCTCCGCCTCCTCCCCGGAGGCACCCTCGGTGGCCCCGGGAGAGGCCTCCGAAGTGGCCTCGGGGGTGGCCCCCGCCGAGGCCCCGGGAGGGGCACCCGGCACGGGCGGCGACACCGTCGCGGTGGGACTCGCGGCCGCCCCCGTGGAGGGCGTCGGCGCAGGCACGGAGGTGGGCGTCGCCACGGCCGCGGCCGTCGCCAGGATCTCCTGCACCTCCTCCGGCTCCTCGCCCGCCAGGGCCGCCGTCAGGTCGGCCGGCAGCGCGGTGCGCGGCCCGGGCGCCGGCAGGTCGTAGGTGCGCAGGAAGTCGGCCACGTCGACGTCGTGACCGCCGCTCAGCCGGTAGTGCAGGTAGGCGACCGGGGCGCCGTCCTGGGTGTGGGTGTACACCGCGCCGACCGGTACGTAGTAGCGGCCCGCGCCCGGGTGCTGCGAGGGGTGCAGCCCGGCCAGCCGTTCGGCGCGGTCGCGGTCGGTCTCGGGCGCGACCCGGTCGGCGGACAGCGCGGAGATCCCGCGCACCAGCACCACCCCGGTGAACGCCACGCAGAGCACCAGCCCCACCGCGATGGACCGCCGCAGCACCGGCCGGCCGGACACCGCCGGCCAGGTGTCCGACAGCAGCCGGTCCCCCGGTACGCCGCCCTCGCCGCGCGCTCCACCCGCCTCAGGTCGTGAACCGACCACCGCACCCGCTCCCCCGTGCCACGGCACCCCCTCGTGCCTCCCGCTCTGCTCGACGTGGACCGGCCGCCCGAAGTTCCGGTCAGCCGTACGAGTCGGCCGGACGAGTCGCACGCGTGAGCCTACGGGACCGGGCGGTCAAGCTCACAGGCACCTCGATTGACCCGTCCGCCGGGCCCGTGGTGGGATCTTGTGGCCCGCCACCCGGGCCGCCGGGTGGACAGGGCTCGTCCGACTCCTCGCGTCGCGCGCCCGGCGGGAGTCGTCCGACGAGCCCTACGGAAGGAACACCGGATGATCGGCCTGGTCGCCGTCCACGCCGCGGTCCGACCGCTCGCTCTGGAGCTGCACGCCGCCTGGCCCGACGCCAGCACCGTCCACCAGGCCGTGACCGGCGCCTGCTTCGGCCCCTCCGAGGCCCTGGACCGCGCCCTGCTGGAGTCCCGGCAGGTGGTCTGCCTGGCCCCGCTCACCACCGCCGTCCGGCTGCTCGCCGCCCTGCCGCCGTCCGACTGGTCCGACGGGCACGCCGTGGTCTGCGTCGACCCGGCGCGGCGCTGGGCCGTACCCCTGACCCGCGGCGCCGAGGAGCTGGCCCGGGAGGTGTCGGCCGTCCTCGGCACCACCCCGGTGACCGTCCCCGTGCCCACCGCCGCACCCGGCCCGCTGGACGCGCTGCCCGGCCACGCCGTGCAGGCGACGCGCGGCCCCGGCGGCCTGGCCGCCCGGCAGGCGGTGCTCGACGGCCACCCGGTGCGCCTGGAGGAGGAGCTGGCCCACCCGCTGCCCGCGCTGCCGGGGAACGTCCGCCCCGACGCGCCCGACGGCGCCCCGGTGCTGCGGATCACCGACCGCACGTACCCGGAGGAGGACGTGCTGCTGGTCCACCCGCGCAGCCTGGTGCTGGGGGTGGGCGCGGGCAGTACCGCCGAGGACACCGAGCTGATGCGGCTGATCACGGCCACCCTGGACGCCGAGGGCCTGGCCCGCGCCTCCGTCGCCCGGCTGGCCACGGTGGCGGCGAAGGCCGAGCACCCCGCGGTCCGCTGGGCGGCGTTCTGCCTGGGCGTCCCGGTGGTGGGCCTGCCCGCCGAGGAGCTGGCCGCCGTGGCGGTGCCCCACCCGTCCGGGGCCGTACGGGAGGCCGTCGGCACCCCGAGCGTCGCCGAGGCGGCCGCCCTGCTGGGCTCCGGCGGCGGCGAACTCCTCGTCCCCAAACGGAAGTCGGCGGCCACCACGGTCGCGGTCGCCCGCACCGCGGTGCGCGGACGGCTCGCCGTGGTCGGCCTCGGCCCCGGCGAGCGGGACCTGCTGGTGCCGCGCGCCGTCGAGGAGCTGCGCCGCGCCTCGGTGGTCGTCGGCCCGGCCGCGGACGTCGCCCTGATCGCCGACCTGCTGCGGCCCGGCACCCGCCGGGTCACGGACGGCGAACCGCTGCCGACGGCCGTCGCGCTCGCCGCCCGGGGGCAGGCCGTCTGCCTGGTCGCCACCGGGGACGGTTCGCGGTACGACCCGCCGGAAGGGCGCTACGCGTCGCTGCGCGTCCCCGGCCTCGCCCTCCCAGGAGACCCCTCGTGACCGGCCACATCCCCGCCGAGCCCGACCTGCGCCACCACGGGGACGCCGAGGTGCGCGACTCCGGCCTGGTCGACCTCGCCGTCAACGTCCGCACCGGCACCCCGCCGGGGTGGCTGCGCGAGCACCTGGCCGGGACGCTCGGCGACCTCGCCGCCTACCCGGACCCGACCGCCGCCCGCGCCGCCGTCGCCGCCCGGCACGGCCGGCCCGTCGGGGAGGTGCTGCTCACCGCCGGGGCGGCGGAGGCCTTCGTGCTGCTCGCCCGGGTGGTGACGGCCCGTCATGCCGTCGTGGTGCACCCGCAGTTCACCGAACCGGAGGCTGCGCTGCGGGACGCCGGGCACACCGTGGAGCGGGTGCTGCTGACGCCCGCCGACGGGTTCCGGCTGACGCCCGGCGCCGTCCCGGAGGGCGCCGACCTGGTCGTCGTCGGCAACCCGACCAACCCGACCTCGGTCCTGCACCCGGCCGCCACCCTGGCGGGGCTCGCCCGGCCCGGACGGACCCTGGTGGTGGACGAGGCCTTCATGGACACCGTCCCCGGCGAGCCCGAATCGCTGGCCGCCGCCCGCGCCCTCCCCGGCCGGGTGGTCGTGCTGCGCAGCCTCACCAAGACCTGGGGCCTGGCCGGCCTGCGGATCGGCTACGTCCTCGGCCCGGCGCCGCTGATCGCCGACCTGCAGGCCGCCCAGCCGCTGTGGCCGGTCTCCACCCCGGCCCTGGCGGCCGCGCGGGCGTGCAGCGCCCCCGCCGCGCTCGCCGAGGCCGAGGCCGCCGCCCTCGAACTGGCCGGCCACCGGGCGCACCTGCTGAAGGGCCTGACCGCCCTCCCGGCCGTCCGGACGCACGGCGAGGCCGCGTCCTCCTTCGTGCTGGTGGAGCTGCCGGACGCGGCCCGGGTCCGCGCCCGGCTGCGCGAGCGGGGCTTCGCCGTCCGCCGGGGCGACACCTTCCCCGGGCTGGGCGCGGACTGGCTGCGGATCGCCGTCCGGGACGAGGCCACCACCGACCGCTTCCTGGCCGCGCTCACCGCGGTGCTCGCCGGGGGCTGACCGGCCGTCCCGTCACCCGTCGTCCTCGGCCCACTCGCGCAGCAGGGCGAAGTGCGGCGGCCCCAGTCCGGCCCGGGGGTCCACCCAGAGGGGCAGCGCCGGGGTGGGGTGGTGCGCCTCGATCCACTCGATGTCGGCGGGCCCCAACTCGTCGTCCACCCAGGCGAACGGGCGCCCGGCGGCCCACTCCACGAGGTGGCGGGTCTTCCAGTGCAGGCCGTCCGGGTCCTCGTGGTGCATCCGCGGCCAGGCGACGTACGGCAGCGGGGGCAGCCCGACCAGCGGGGCGATCCAGGTGTTGGCCTCGTCCATCCAGGTCGTCGCCCAGACCAGCTCGTAGGGCAGGGCCAGCAGTTCGGGCCCGTGCGCCGGGTTGATCCACAGCCGCAGCGGCTTGACGTACTCCTGCGGTGTCCGCGGGTGGCGGGCCACCCAGGAGGCCGGTTTCACCCGGTGGGTGCCGTACCCCTCGGGCCGCCGCTGCGGTTTCGCGGCGTACGGGTTCAGCGGGCCGTCGACGTCCAGGAGCAGCAGCGGTGGCGAGGCGGGTGGCATACCCGGCATCGTGGCGGCGGGCGGCGGGAATGGCCAGCGGTTATCCGGACGACCCGGGGCGCCCCCGGCCCCGGCCTCAGTGGCCGCCCCTGAGGTTGAGGACCACCACCCCCGCGATCACCAGGGCGATCCCCAGCCACTGGAGCCTGCCCAGCGTCTCGCCGAAGGCCACCACCCCGATGCCCGCCACCGCCGCGGTGCCGGCGCCGGACCAGACCGCGTACGCGACGGAGACCGGGATGTGCTTGAGCGCGCGGCCGAGCAGCAGGAAGGAGAGCGCGTAGCCGACGCCGACGGCGAGGCTGGGCCAGAGCCGGGTGAAGCCCTCGGTGAGCTTGAGGCAGCTGGTCGCGGCGACCTCGCTGACGATGGCGAGGGCGAGCAGCAGGTACGCCATCAGCGGGCGGGGGTGAGCCGGCCGAGCAGCGCGAGGTCGGCGTCGGCGAGGCTGGGCAGCAGGGTGACCCGGGGGGCGGCGGCGATCGGCGCGGGGGTGGAGGGGACGGCCAGCACCGCGCAGCCGGCGGCGGTGGCGGAGGCGACGCCGGTGGGGGTGTCCTCGACGGCGACGCAGGCGGCCGGGTCGAGGCCCAGGCGGTCGGCGGCGGCCAGGTAGGGGTCGGGTGCGGGCTTGGTGCGCGGGGTGTCCTCGGCGGCGAGGGTGACGGCGAACCAGTCCCGGCCGATGGTGGCGAGCACCAGGTCGACCACCCGGCGCGGCGAGGCGGAGACCAGGGCGGTGGGCACCCGGGCCGCGCGCAGTTCGGCGAGCAGGGCGAGCGCGCCGGGGCGCGGCACGGTGCGGGCGGCGACCTTGCCGGCGAAGGACTCGCCGAGCCGCTCGGCGAGTTCGGCCTCGCTGAGCGCGGTGCCGGTGGCCCGGCGCAGGTGGGCGGCGGTGTGCTCGACGGCCTGGCCGAGGACCTCGGGCAGGTCGGTGTCGTCGAGGGTGTGGCCGAGTTCGCGGGCCAGTTCGCCGGCGGCCTCCAGCCAGAGGTGCTCGGTGTCGACCAGGGTGCCGTCCATGTCGAACAACACGGCGGCGGGATGGGGGTTTTCAGGCATGGCGGTACCTTCGGTGGTGCTCGGTCACGGGGTGGACGGCGAACGGCGGACGGTTCAGACGGTACGCCGGTCGACCAGCACCGGGCGCTCGGGGAGCCGGAGCTCCGCGGCGGAGCCGATCGGCAGCGCGGCCGCCTCGGGGGTCGGCAGGTCGGCCTTGACCTCGGTGCCGTCGGCGAGCCGGACGGTCAGCCGGGTGACGGCGCCCAGGAAGGAGGCGGCGACGACCAGCGCGGGGCCGTCGACGGCCGGGACCAGCACCACGTTCTCCGGGCGGACCAGCACGTGGAGTTCGCCGTCGGCGGGCAGGGCGCCGTCCACGGCGTGCCGGCGGCCGAGCACCTCGACGCCGTCCCCGGCCCGCTCGCAGGGGATGCGGCTCATCGTCCCGACGAACTCGGCCACGAACGCGGTCGCCGGGCGCCCGTACAGCTCGGACGGGGTGGCGCACTGCTCCAGCCGTCCGGCCCGCAGCACGGCGACCCGGTCGGCCATCGACAGGGCCTCCTCCTGGTCGTGGGTGACGAACAGGGTGGTGATCCCCAGCTCCTGCTGCAGGCGGCGGATCTCCTCGCGCAGGGTGAGCCGGACCTTGGCGTCCAGCGCGGACAGCGGCTCGTCCAGCAGCAGGACGCGCGGCTGCAGGGCGAGCGCCCGGGCGAGGGCGATGCGCTGCTGCTGGCCGCCGGACATCTGGTGCGGGTAGCGGCCGGCGTGCTGGGGCAGGCCGACCAGCTCCAGCAGCTCCTGGGCGCGACGGCGGCGTTCGGCCTTGCCGGCGCCACGCATCCGCAGCCCGAAGGCGACGTTGTCGGCGGCGGTGAGGTGCGGGAAGAGGCTGTACGACTGGAACACCATGCCGGCGTCGCGGCGGTGGGCCGGGATCCGGGTGATGTCCTCGGCGTCGACCAGCACCTGGCCGGAGTCGTGCTGCTCGAAGCCGGCCAGGATGCGCAGCGCGGTGGTCTTGCCGCAGCCGGACGGGCCGAGCAGGGCGAGCAGTTCACCGGGGTGGACGGTGAGGTCGAGCCCGTCCAGCGCGGTGGTGGCGCCGAAGGCGCGGCGCAGCGAGCGGAACTCGACGGTGGCGCTGCCGGGGGCGAGCGGGACTCCGGCGACGGGGGCGGTGGCCGTGGTCATGGTGGTACTCCGGGGGTGAGGGGGTTCAGGAGGCGGTCGGCCGGTGGCGCTCGCGGCCGACGGCGGCCAGCAGGAGCAGCAGCACCCAGGTGAGCAGCAGGCTCAGGATGGAGACCGCGACGGACATGTGGGCCTGGCTGTTGCCGACCGAGTAGATCCACACCGGGAAGGGCTCGTAGCCGAGGATCGAGGCGCCGGTGAACTCGCCGAGCACCAGGGCCAGGGTGAGGAAGGAGGCGTTCAGCAGGGCGCCGCGCAGGTTGGGCAGCACCACGGTGAACACCGCGCGCGGCCAGCTCGCGCCGCAGTTGCGGGCGGCCTCGACCAGGGTCCGCACGTCGATCGCGCGCAGGCCGGCGTCCAGGGCGCGGTAGGCGAGCGGCAGGGCCATCAGCACGTACGCGATCACCAGGACCAGCGGGAAGTCCGGGTCCTGGACGAACACGAAGGTCTGGAAGAAGGGCGTCTCCATCAGGTAGTCCGGGCCCCAGCGCAGCACGCCGATGATGCCGGCGGTGAGCGCGACCGGGGGGACGACCAGCGGCAGGGTGCAGAGCACGTCGATCACCGGGCGCAGCCTCGGCGAGCCGAGGCGCACCGCGATCAGCGCGGGCACCAGTAGCAGGAGCAGCACCAGGACGGTGACCACGGCGAGCCGCAGGGTGAGCCAGAGGCTGTCCAGGAAGCCGGGGGCGGCGAGCAGCCCGGTGTAGGCCTCCAGGGAGTAGCCGTCCGGCTCGTCGACGGAGAAGTAGGTGGCGGCGGCGAGCGGCACCAGGAAGTACACGCCGGCGAGCGCCAGGACGACGCCGCGCCAGTAGCGGGGGCGGGGCCGGGTGCGGGCGGCGGGGGTCAGCTGAGCCATCGGGCACTCCGGCGCTGGAGGGGCAGGTAGACGGCCATCACGAGCACCGCGACCACGATCATGTTGAGGCTGAGGGCGAGGGCGAGGTTGCCCTGGCCGACCAGCACGTTGCCGGAGAGCGCGTCGGCGATGGAGCGGCTGACCAGCGGCACGGTGGCGCCGACCATGGCGGCGGCGGTGGCGTACGCGGCGAAGGCGCTGCCGAAGAGCAGCACGAAGCCGCCGAGCAGCGAGGGCAGCAGGATCGGCAGGGCCACGTGGCGCCAGTACTGGAGGGTGGTGGCCCGGTTGTTGTGCGCGGCCTCGCGCCACTGGACCCGCAGGCCGTCCAGGGCCGGGGTGATGGTGAGCACCATCAGCGGGACGAGGAAGTACAGGTAGACGATGGTCAGCCCGGTGAAGGAGTAGAGCGTCCAGCCGTGCTCGGTGAGGTGGAGCAGCTTGGTGACCTCGCCGGCGTTGCCGAGGGTGGCGACGAAGGCGAAGGCGAGCGGCAGGCCGCCGAAGTTGGCGAGCACCCCGGAGGCGGTGAGCACGGCCTGGCGCAGCCAGGTGTGCCGGGAGGTCACCACGGCCTGGGCCAGCGGCAGTCCGATCAGCACCGAGAGGAAGGCGGTGAGCGCGGACAGCTTGAGGCTGCTGAGCATCGCGGTCAGGTAGGCGCCGCTGACCGACTCGGTGAGGTTGTCCAGGGTGAACCGCCCGGCGCCCTCCTCCGCGTCGGTGGAGGTGGTGAAGGCGCCGGTCACGATGGCGACGGCGGGCAGGCCGAAGCCGATCAGGAAGAACAGGAACAGCGGGAGGACGGCGAGCCAGGAGCCGCCGCCCGGGCGGGGGAGGGACCGCCGCCGGGGGGCGGGGGCCGTGGCGGTGGCGGACGCCCCCGCGCCGCCACCGGGGGAGGTGGCGGCGGGGGTGGTCGGCACCGGGGTGGGAGCCGTGGTCATGAGGTGGGTTCAGCCCGTTCGGGTAGGAGTGCCGGGTGCCGGTGTCAGCCGGCGATGGCCTTGGTCCAGTTCTCGGTGACGACCTTCTTGGCCGCGTTGATCTGGTCCACGCTCGGGAAGGTGGTGAAGGGCTTCTCGATGGCGGGCAGCTTGGCGGCGGCCGCGGTGTCGAGGGTGCCGTCCTTCTTCAGGGCGTCGAAGGTGGCCGGGGTGGCGTAGCCGCCGAGGAAGAGGTTCTGGCCCTCGGCGCTGAACACGTACTCCTGCCACAGGCGGGCGGCGGCCGGGTGCGGGGCCCACTTGTTGATGCCCTGGTTGTAGAACTGGGCGTAGCTGCCGTCGGAGGGGATGGAGACCTTCCAGTCGACGCCCTTGTCCTTGAACTGCTCCGCGTAGCCGGCGTTCAGGTAGGACCAGTCGATCGAGATCGGGGTCTCGCCCTTCTCGATGGTGGCCGGGGTGGACTCGACCGGGTTGAAGTTGCCGTTCTGCTTCAGCTTGCCGAAGAAGTCGATACCGGGCTGGACGTTGTCCAGCGAGCCGCCGTTGGCGAGGGCGGCCGCGTAGACGCCGCCGAAGGCCGAGCCGGACTTGGTCGGGTTGCCGTTCAGCGCGACCTGGCCCTTGTACTCGGGCTTGAGCAGGTCGGCGAAGGTCTTCGGGCAGTTGGCGATCTTCTTGGCGTCGCAGCCGATGGAGATGTAGCCGCCGTAGTCGTTGACCCGGGCGCCGCCGGCGTCCTTCATGGTGTCCGGCACCTTGTCGAAGGTGGCGACCTTGTACGGGGCGAGCAGGCCGTCCTTGACCGCCTGGAGGGCGAAGGCGCTGCCGAGGTCGACCACGTCGGGGGCGCGGTCCTGACCCTTGCGGGAGTTGATCGCGTTGATCTCGTCCTGGCTGGAGCCGTCCGGGTTCTCCTCCTCGACCTCGATGCCGTACTTGGCCTTGAAGCCGTCGATGATCTTGCCGTAGTTCGCCCAGTTCCGGGGCAGCGTGATGACGTGCAGCTTGCCCTCCTTCTTGGCGGCGGCGATCAGGCCGTCCATGCCGCCGAGGTCGGCGGCGGAGGTCGCGTCCTTGGCGTCCTTGGCCCCGGGCTTGGCGGCGTCGCCGGCCTTCGCGGTGCCGGACTTCGCGGTGCCGGCGGAGCCGCAGGCGGTGAGGGAGAGCGCGGCGGCGGTCAGGACGGCCGCGAGGGCGGCGGCACGGGCGCGGTGCACGGTCACGGGTGTGTCTCCAGATCGGGGGCGTACGGCTGGCGTACTGCGCGAGGGGCCGCGGGAGGTCCCGCGAGGGGTCTCGGAGTGAGGACGGGCGAAGGGTCCCGGGGTCGCTCCGGGTGAGCGGAGCGGCCCGAGTTGACTAGCCAACTTCGCCGACGGGGGTAAGTACGCCGGAGTCCGGTGACGGGAAGGTGAACGGCCGGCCCAGAACCGGGGTCGGCTGCGGGAACGGTGGAATCACGGCCCCTGCCGCCCGCCCGCCGGGTGCGATGCTTCGGACGCGCAGCGGGATAGGGTCGGGCTGTCCGCGCCGGCACGGGCTGCGCAGGACACCGCCCCAGGAGGGACTTTGACAGACGTGGCGCTGGAACCGGAGCACCCCACGGCCGCCGAACGCCCCGCCCCGGCCGGCGCGCTCTACCGCAAGGTGGCCGCCGACCTGCGCGAGGCCATCACCACCGGCGCGTACGGCGAGGCCGGCCGGCTGCCCGCCGAGGGTGCCCTCGCGGAGCGGTACGGCGTCTCGCGCGGGACGGTCCGTCAGGCCCTCGCGGTGCTCCGCTCCGACGGCCTGGTGACCTCCCGCCGCGGCACCCGCCGGGTGGTGCTCGGCAACGCCCGCGTGCAGAGCTTCTCCGAGCTCCTCAGCTTCACCCACTGGGCCCGTTCGATGGGCGAGGAGCCGGGCGGCATCCTGGACTCGCTGGTCCGCCGCCCGGCCGACGCCGCCGAACGCGAGCAACTGCGCCTGGAGCCCGGCTCCGAGGTGTACGTGACGGTCCGTCTGCGCACGCTCTCCGGCACCCCGGTGATGGTCGAGCGCACGGTCTACCCGCCCCGGGTCGGCGAGATCGTGGCCGAGCTGCCGGCCGACGTGGTCTCGCACACCGAGGTGCTGCGCGAGCACGGCATCCTGTTCACCGACGCCGACCACACCATCGACGTGATCGCCGCCAACGCCGAGGACGCCCGGCTGCTGGGCTGCCGCCGGGGCGGCCCGCTGCTGCGCGAACGGCGCCGCACCACCGACCCGACCGGCACCCCGGTGGAGTGGTCCCAGGACCGCTACCTGCCCGGCACGGTGGCCTTCAGCGTGCACAACTCGCTGGCCACCTCGGCCCTCTCGCGCCACGCGCGCGAGGAGGACTGAGACCGGGGCCGGGCGCCGGCCCCGGGGGCCTCAGCCCATCAGCGCCGCCAGCAGCGGCCGGAAGTGCTCGAACGACGGCGTCGGCGCCCCGGCCCTCTTGGCCCGCTCGTCCCAGCGGCGCACCGCCACCGCGTCCGCCGCACCCGGGTGGGCGGCGAAGGCGGCCACCTCCTCCCCGTCCATCGGGCCGCCCTGCACCCCGAGGGTGTACTCGGAGGCCGCGGAGAGCCCGGCCCGGTACGCCGGCTCGACCGCGCACAAGTAGCGCTTGGCGGCCACGTGGAGGCGCACCGGCCCGGTGACCTCGGGGCCGAACCACCGCGCCAGCCAGTCGGCGCCGGTGTCACCGTGCCGGTTGTCCCGCCCGCCCATCAGGTCCCGTCCGCTCAGGGCACTCCGTCCGCCCAGGGCGTCCCGTCCGCTCAGGGCGCCCCGGAAGTGGCCGACGTCGTGCAGCAGGGCCGCCGCGACCAGGTGTGCCGGGGCGCCCTCGGCCTCGGCCAGCGCGCCGGCCTGGAGCATGTGCTCGGCCATGGTCACCTCCTCGCCCAGGTACTCCCCCGCGCCCTCGCCGGCGAACAGCCCGGCCAGGGTGTCCAGCGCGGCCGCCCGGCGCTCCAGCACCGCGAGCGTCGAGGCGAGCGAGTCCAGATCGGCGTAGCAGCCCTGGAGGTGGCGGGCGCCGTCCCCGCCGAAGGCCGTCCGGGCGTGCAGCAGCCGGACGTTGTCGAAGACCAGGCAGTCCCCCGGGCCGAGCCGGAAGTCCAGCCGCAGCTCCGGGCGCAGGGTGATCGCGGCGAAGCGCCGGTACGCGGCGTAGAAGGCGTCCAGCTCCCCGGCGCTCCCGCGCAGGGTGGCGGTCGAGCGGTTGTTGAAGCGCACCCCGCGGATCCGGCCGAGGCCGTCCACCTCGATCAGCGGGCGCTCGGCGCGCAGTTCGGCGCCCCGGTCGCGGAAGACGAACGGCACGGGGACGCGGGTGAGCACCGCGAAGTCCCCGGGCGCCTGCGCGCGCAGCAGCGCGGCCGCCGCGAAGCCGTCCACCAGCCCGGAGTCGCCGCCCTGCGCCGAGTTCTCCAGGCAGTGCAGCAGTTGGAGGGTGGGCACCGGGTCGCGGTACGGGTTGTCGGTGTGCGGGTCGATGGCGGCGCCGGTGAACGCCAGGTTGGTGGGCTCCGGCTCGACGCGCACGTCGAACAGCTCGCCGTAGTTGGTGACCCGGACGTACCCGAAGGTCGCGGCCACCGCCAGGACCTGCCGCTCCACCGCCGGCACCCCGCGCAGCACCGCGAAGCCGGAGCGCCGTACCGCGCCCAGCACCGCGATCCGCTCCTCGGGGTCGGCCAGGTAGGCGTCCCAGTCCGCCTCCGGGAGGCCGCGGGCGAAGTCGGCCGCCGTCCAGAGCCGCTTGCCCTCCTCGGTGCGCCCGTCGCCCGCGCCCGCGGCGGCCGGCCCGGTCCACGCGGCGAGCCGGTCCAGCGGGTAGCGTGAGCGGTGCCCGTCCGACCAGAGCACCACCAGGTGCCCGTCCTCCTCGGCCCGCTCCGCGACGGCCAGGCCGTCGGGCAGGTCGGTGATCGCGAACAGCTTCTGCCCGCTGCGCGGATCCCGGCACCCGTCGCAGGGGCAGTTGTCGCGCAACCAGTACGGGGACAGCTCGGACATGGTCTCTCCTCCTCGACGATCGGCGAAGTTGTACAGCCAACTTCACCTGTCACAGGAGCCTGCCCGCGGGCGGTGAGACCGAGGTGCCCGGCGGGTGAACGGCCTGCGAACACTGACCCGGGACACCGCCCGGCGCCGTGGGTAGAGTGCGGGCCATGAGCGATGGCGCGGTGCTGCACGTCAGGGGTCGGGTCCTGGTCGGGCCCGAGGAGGTCCGGGACGAGCTCTGGGTGGTGGACGGCCGGGTGACCTTCACCGCGCCGGCCGGCGCCCGGGACGTGCGCACGCTCACCGGCTGGGCGCTGCCCGGCCTGGTGGACGCCCACTGCCACGTCGGCCTGGACGCGCACGGCGCGGTGGACGCCGCCACCAGCGAGAAGCAGGCGCTCACCGACCGCGACGCCGGCACCCTGCTGATCCGCGACGCCGGCTCGGCCGCCGACACCCGCTGGATCGACGACCGCGAGGACCTCCCCCGGATCATCCGGGCCGGCCGGCACATCGCCCGCACCCGCCGCTACATCCGCAACTACGCGCACGAGATCGAGCCCGGCGACCTCGCCGCCTACGTCCGCGCCGAGGCCCGCCGGGGCGACGGCTGGGTCAAGCTGGTCGGCGACTGGATCGACCGCGAGCGCGGCGACCTGGCCGCCTGCTGGCCCGGCGACGCGCTCGCCGAGGCGATCGCGGCGGCCCACGAGGAGGGCGCGCGGGTCACCGCGCACTGCTTCGCCGCCGAGTCCCTGCCGGATCTGCTCGCGGCCGGCATCGACTGCGTGGAGCACGCCACCGGGCTCACCGAGGAGCTGATCCCGGCCTTCGCCGAGCGCGGGGTGGCGATCGTCCCGACCCTGGTCAACATCGCCACCTTCCCGGCCCTGGCGGCCGGCGGCGAGGGCAAGTTCCCCGCCTGGTCCGCGCACATGCGCCGGCTGCACGAGCGCCGCTACGACACGGTCGGCGCCGCGCACGACGCGGGCATCCCGGTCTTCGTCGGGACGGACGCCGGCGGCTCGCTCGCGCACGGCCTGGTCGCCGACGAGGTGGCCGAGCTGGTGAAGGCCGGGCTCACCCCCGCCGAGGCGCTGTCGGCGGCCAGCTGGGGCGCCCGCGCCTGGCTGGGCCGGCCCGGCCTGGAGGAGGGCGCCCCGGCCGACCTGGTGCTGTACGGGGCCGACCCGCGCGCGGACGTCCGGGTGCTGGCGGACCCGGAGTTGGTGGTGCTGAGGGGCCGTCCGATCGGCTGATCGTCCGCGGTGACGCGTTGTCGGTGTGGGCCGATAGGGTGACGACCATGGCACCGCGTCCACTGAACGAGATCGTCGAGCCCGGCTGGGCCACCGCCCTGGAGCCCGTCGCCGGGCGGATCGCCGCCATGGGCGACTTCCTGCGCGCGGAGATCGCCGCCGGCCGTACCTACCTGCCCGCCGGGGCGAACGTGCTGCGCGCGTTCCAGCAGCCGCTCGCCGACGTCCGGGTCCTGATCGTCGGGCAGGACCCGTACCCGACGCCCGGCCACGCCGTCGGCCTGAGCTTCTCGGTGGCGCCGGACGTCCGGCCGATCCCGCCGAGCCTGATCAACATCTACCGCGAGTACGGCACCGACCTCGGCCTGCCGCAGCCCTCCAACGGGGACCTCACGCCCTGGACCGAGCAGGGCGTGCTGCTGCTCAACCGGTCGCTGACCACCCAGCCGCGCAAGCCCGGCGCCCACAAGGGCAAGGGCTGGGAGGCGGTCACCGAGCAGGCGATCAAGGCGCTGGTGGCGCGCGGCGGCCCGCTGGTGGCGATCCTCTGGGGCAGCGACGCCCGCAACCTGCGCCCGCTGCTGGGCAACGTCCCGACGGTCGAGTCGGTCCACCCGAGCCCGATGTCGGCGGACCGCGGCTTCTTCGGCTCCCGGCCGTTCAGCCGGGCGAACGAGCTGCTGGTGCGGCAGGGCGCGCAGCCGGTGAACTGGCAGCTGCCTTAGCCCGGCGGACAGGCCCGGCACGGCGGGCGACCGAAACGGTCAGCCCCGGACGTCCACCTCACCCTAACGAGTGAAATGACGTTCAGTGTTACTCATGTGACGGATCGTTCGAGAAGACTGGCGCGCTCCAACGCACACCAGACCCGGGGATCCCACCATGCCTTCGCACCGGACCACGTCCAGCCGAATCGTTTCCTCAGCCGCCGCCGTGGTGGTCTGCTCGCTGCTCACCGCCTCACCGGCGGTGGCCACCGGGCCCGCCCCGGCGCCGGCCGGCCGGGCCGCTGCCGTCACCGCCGAGCTCGACCTGGAGGTCGGCCTGGCGAACCGCGCGGTGGTCGTCCCGGTGAAGGTCTCGCTCAACCGGGTCGAGACCCCGCAGCAGCGCGTGGGGGCACCTCCCGGCCCCCAGGCCGGGGGAGGCTCGATCCTCACCGCCACCGTGGACGGCGTCGACCAGAAGGGCCCGGTCACCCTGGTCAAGGCCGACCTCGGCCGCTCGGAGACCCGCGCGGACGCGAACGGCACCGGCGCCTCCGTCCGGCTGGTCAACGCCGACGTGCACGCCCCCGGTCTGCCCGCCACCACCCTGCTCGGCCTGGAGGCGCTCAGCGCCGAGGCGACCTGCCCGGTCGACGGGCAGCCGACCGCGAACGTCACCGCGCCGGCCCGGGTCAGCGTCCTCGGGCAGCCGGTCACCGTCGGCCTGTACAGCCCGACCACGGTGGAGGTGCCGCTGATCGGCAGCGTCTCGGTGGAGTTCTCGCGGCGCACCACCACCTCGACCACCGCCGCCGCCTCCGCGCTGGAGGTCAAGGTGGAGGTGAACCCGCTCAATCTGAACGTCGCCCGGGTCAGCGGCCGGATCACGGTGGCCTCGGTGAGCTGCGAGAAGCCCGGCGGCCCGGCCCCGGCCACCACCCCGGCCACCAGCACGCCCGCAGCCACCACACCCGCCGCGGTGCGGCCCGCCGTCGACCAGGGCACCCGGGCCGCCCGGCCCGCCCCGCGGGCCGGCGCCGAGGAGGGCGGACACCTCGCCGCCACCGGCGGCGGCGCCACCGTCCCGCTGGCCGCCGGGGCGGGCGCCCTGCTGCTGGCCGGGGCCGCCGCCCTCCTGGCCACCCGCCGGCGCCGGGCCGCGCACGCCCGGAAGCACTGACGCACGGGCCCCGGAAGCACCGGCGTACGGGCGCCGGCGACGCCGAGGGCGGCACCGCGGCCCCCGGGAGTGCCATCCGCGGCACTCCCGGACAGTGACCGTGCCGACGCGGACGGTTGGTTCACATGCGCGTTACATGAGGGGAACAACCGGGAAACGGCGACTTGCGACGCTACGCGGGCACCCACCACTCAGTTTGCGAGGTACACCGCCGTGGCAATCAAGGCCGAGTACATCTGGATCGACGGCACCAAGCCGACCGCCAAGCTCCGCTCCAAGACTCGGGTCCTGCCCAACGCGGACAAGATCCCGACCTGGGGCTTCGACGGCTCGTCGACCAACCAGGCCGAGGGCCACGCCTCGGACCGCGTGCTGGAGCCGGTGAAGGTCACCAAGGACCCGATCCGCGGCGGCGACAACATCCTGGTCCTCTGCGAGGTCCTGGAGACGAACGGTACCGCGCACGAGTCGAACACCCGCGCCCTGCTGCGCGAGGTCGCCGAGAAGTACTCCGCCCAGGAGTCGATCTTCGGCATCGAGCAGGAGTACACCTTCTTCAAGGGTTCCCGCCCGCTCGGCTTCCCGGAGGGCGGCTACCCGGCCCCGCAGGGCGGCTACTACTGCGGTGTCGGCGCCGAGGAGGTCTTCGGCCGCGAGATCGTCGAGCTGCACCTCGACCGCTGCATGGACGCCGGCCTGGCGATCTGCGGCATCAACGCCGAGGTCATGCCCGGCCAGTGGGAGTTCCAGATCGGCCCGGTCGACGCGCTGACCGTCTCGGACGACCTGTGGATCGCCCGCTACCTGCTCTACCGCACCGCCGAGGAGTTCGGCATCGACGCCACCCTGGACGCCAAGCCGGCCCGTGGCGACTGGAACGGCGCGGGTGCGCACACCAACTTCTCCACCAAGGCCATGCGTGAGGGCTACGACGCCATCATCACCGCCTGCGAGTCGCTGGGTGCCTCGCAGGAGATCGTCCTGGAGCACGTCAACCAGTACGGTGACGACATCCAGTCCCGCCTGACCGGCAAGCACGAGACCGCCCCGTGGAACGTCTACAGCTACGGCGTCTCCAACCGTGGTGCCTCGGTCCGCATCCCGTGGCAGGTCGAGGTGGAGCAGAAGGGCTACATCGAGGACCGTCGCCCGAACGCGAACGTCGACCCCTACGTGGTCACCCGCCTGCTGATCAACACCTGCTGCGAGGCCCTGGAGAAGGCCGGCCAGGTCTGATCCGCGCCCCCCGCGAGGTTCCACGGAGCCCGTCGCCCCACCCCCTCCCGGGGGCGGGACGGCGGGCTCCGTCGCGCTCCCCGGCCGTACGGGCGAGGCGGGGGCCACCCGTCGGACGGCCCCGGCCCGGCCCCTTCCCCTTCCCCGGCCCCGGACCCGGCCCCGGCCCGGCCCCTTCCCCTTCCCCGGCCCCGGCCCCGGCCCCGGCCCCGGACCCGGCTCAGCCCAGCAACGCCGGCAGCTCCGCCACCGAGGCCAGCACATGGGTGGCCCCGTCGGCCCGCAGCCGCTCCTCGCCGTGCGCGCCGGTGAGCACCCCGGCCACCACCGGGGCCCCGGCCCGGATGCCGGTCAGCATGTCGTAGCCGGTGTCCCCGGCCACCGCGATCTGCCGCACCGAGTCGGTCCCGGTGCGCAGCAGCGCCGTCAGCGCCAGGTCCGGGTACGGGCGGCCGCGCCCGGCCTCGGCGGGGCAGAGCGTCAGGTCGGCGATCGACTCCCAGCCGAGGGCGGCCAGGATGCGGTCCTGGGTGGCCCGGGAGAAGCCGGTGGTGAGCACCACCGTGCGCCCCCGGCCGCGGAGTTCGGCGATCGCCTCGGCGGCGCCGGGCAGCGCGGCGCAGTGCCCGGCGTCCACCAGGTCGTGGTAGGCGGCCTCGAAGGCCCGGTTGGCCCGCTGCGCCTTCTCCTCCGCGCCGAACAGGTGGCGGAACACCGAGATCTTGGACTCGCCCATGGTGGCCCGGACGTGCTCCAGCATGCGGGCGTGCTCCGGGCCGCCGGCCTCGACGCCGAGCTCGCCGGCGGCGGCCGCGAAGGCCCGTTCGACCAGTCCGTCGTCGGCGACCGTGGTGCCGGCCATGTCGAGCACGACCAGCCGGATGTCGTGGGTGTCGTGGATTCCAGGGGTCATGACGTCCTTCACAGGGAGGCGAGGTCGGCGGTGGTCTCGGCGATGGCGGGCGAGCAGGTCATGCCGCGGCCGCCCGGCCCGGTGACCAGCCAGACGCCGTCGGCGACCCGCTCGCGGTGGACGACCCGGGTGGTGTCCACGCACTGCGCGTACACCCCGGCCCAGCGGCGGCGCACCCGGGGCAGCGGGCGGCCCAGCAGCGCCTCGGCCACGCCCGCCAGGTGGTCGTACGGGTCCTCGACCACGTCGAAGCCGAAGGGCTGGTCGTACTCGTGGGTGTCGCCGATGGTCAGCCCGCCGTCGTGGCGCTGGACCATCAGCAGCTGCATCCGGTGTTCGGCGGCGACCGGCGGCTGCGGCTGGACCTCCTTGAGCCGCTCCAGCGCGCCCCCGGCGAAGGCCGGGTAGTAGCGGAAGCTGTCCCCGTCGGCGACCGAGGTGGTCAGCGGCTCGTCCAGCGGGTCGGTCTGCATCATCTGCAGCCGCACCCGGCGCACGGGCAGGTCGGGCGCCAGCTCGCGGACCAGCCCGCCCAGCCAGGCGCCGGTGCACAGGATCACCTGGTCGCCGCGGTGCACCTCGCCGTGGTCGTCGCGGACGGCGCCCGCCCCGGTCACCTCGCGGACCTCGCGCCCGGGCAGGAAGGTGTAGCGACCGGAGGCCAGCAGGGCCCGGCGCAGGGCGGGCTGGGCGGTGCGCGGCTCGACGGCGGCGTCGCGCTCGCACCACAGGGCGCCCAGCAGCTCGCCGCGCAGCGCCGGGTTCAGCTCCCGGGTGCGCCGCGGGTCGAGCAGCCGGTAGCCGCGCGCGTCGGCGTCCGGCAGGGTCGTCGCCTGCTCGGCGACGGCGAGTTCGGCCTCGGTGCGGATCGCGGTGAGGGAGCCGTTGGCCCGGAACCCGAGGCCGGGCACCCGGGCGCCGATCCCCTCCCACAGTTCGCGGGCGCGCAGCGCGGTGGCCAGTTCCTCCCCCGGGGCGCGGCCGCTGACCCAGACCAGCCCGAAGTTGCGCACCGAGGCGCCGCGCGCCTCGGCCTCCCGCTCCAGGTGGACCACCTCATGGCCGCGTTCCACGGCCTGCCAGGCGTGCATGGTGCCGAGCACGCCCGCTCCTACGACGATGACTCTCATGCGGCCAGGCTGGTGCGGCCAGATGTCCGCGAGACGTCCGGGCGGGGGCCCGGAGGTGAACCGGCCCGGAAAGTTGTACAGACAACCTGACCGGGCCTGCGCTCACCGGACCACGCGGGCCCGCAGGTGGTTGTGCCGCCCGAGGGCCTGGTCGTCCACCACCGTGATCTCGTCCACCTGGAAGCGGTACAGCGCCGCCGCCCCGCCCCCGTCGAGGAACTGCCGGCGCGCCTCCTCCGCCCGCGCGAACGCCGGGAACCGGCCCTGGTACGCGGCCAGCGCCGCCTGCGCCTGCCACCCCCACGCCTCGCCGGCGCTCCCGGACAGCTGGACCCCCCGCAGCTCCTCGCCGAAGACCGACGGCGGCAGGAAGACGCTCGCGGACGCCCTGGCCTCCTCGGTCAGGTGCAGGCTGTGCCGGGTGGAGCGCGCGCTCACGAAGTACAGGACCAGGTCCTCGTCGTACGCGAAGAAGAGCGGGTTGGCGTGCGGGCCGCGCTCGGGGCCGGCGGTCGCCAGGGTGAGCACCAGGCTCCCGGCGAGGATGCCCTCCACGCCCTTGCGCAGGTCCTCCGCCTTCGCGGGATCCCCGGCGGGCCAGTCACCCTCGGTGACGTCGAGTCGGTACGGCATGGGCGCATCCCTCCACTGGCACGGCCGGTCCGGGCGGCCCCGACGGCAGCGGGAACCTCGCCCGGATCACATGCTCCACCGGCCGTCCCGCCCGCACAAGGGCCGTACGCCCCGGCCGAACCAGGGTCCGAGGACCCCCGCGCGGGCACGGTCGACCAGGGGCGCCGCCCGGGCCGCGAGCAGGGCGAGCGGCGCCGCGACCAGCACCCCCACCAGCGCGCCGACCAGCACGTCGTGCGGGTAGTGCACCCCCACCCAGACCCGGGAGAGCGCCATCGCCGCGGCCGCCGGGACGGCCACCCGGCCCAGCCGCCGGTCGGCCACCAGCAGCGCCGTCGCCGCGGCCGCGGCGGCCACCGAGTGGTTGCTCGGGAACGACCAGTCACCGGGGCCCGGACAGGCCTCCAGGGTGGCGCCGGCCAGCAGCCGGGCGCACGGCCGGCCCTCCTCCACCAGCGACTTGAGGCCCGAGTTCACGGCGAACGCGGCCAGCACCACCGGCGGCGAGGCCAGCACCCGGGCCATCACCGCCGACGGAGCGCCGCGGGCCCGCCACCAGCCGGCCACCATCAGCAGCGCGAACAGCAGCAGCCCGAACGCCGACCAGTACCGCACCATCTGGTCCAGCCAGTGCGGGGAGGCCGCGGCCCAGCCGACCACCCGGGTGTACAGGCCGCCCGAGACGCCGCTGCCGTCGTACACCGCGAGCACGGCCGGGGCCACTAACCGTCACCGCCGTCACCGCCGCGCCGACGCCTCCGGGCGCGGAACACTTCCAGAAGGATCGGGATCACGGAGACAACTACTACCAGACCCACGACGGGTAGCAGATAACGGTCGATATCGGGTACCGACGAGCCCAGCACGTACCCGGCCAGCACCAGCCCGACCGTCCAGAGCAGCCCGCCCGCCACCTGCCAGACGGTGAAGGTGCGCAGCGGCACCCCCAGCACCCCGCAGAGCGGGTTGAGCACCGTCCGCACCACCGGTACGAACCGCGCCAGCACGATCGCCCGGCCGTGCCCGTACCGGGTCAGCAGCACCTCGGCCCGGCCCACCCCCTCCAGCACGCTTCGTCGGCGGGTGCGGCGCATCAACGCGGGACCGCCCCGCCGGCCGATCAGGTAGCCGGTCTGGGCGCCCAGCACCGCCCCCGCGATCGCCGCCGGCAGCACCTGGTACAGCTCCAGCTGCGGCCCCTTCGTGGCGCCGGGCACGCACAGCAGCCCGGCGGTGAACAGCAGCGAGTCACCGGGCAGGAAGAACCCGACCAGCAACCCCGTCTCGGCGAACAGCACCA
Organism: Kitasatospora sp. NPDC004240; assembly: GCF_053603215.1. Classification (NCBI taxonomy): domain Bacteria; kingdom Bacillati; phylum Actinomycetota; class Actinomycetes; order Kitasatosporales; family Streptomycetaceae; genus Kitasatospora; species Kitasatospora sp. NPDC004240. The sequence continues at coordinate 20,737 of NZ_JBSGFD010000125.1, forward strand.
CCGCGATACCGAGCGCCCCGAAGGCCGCGAGCAGCGACGACGCGTCCAACGGGTCCACCGCGAGCGGCAGCACCGGACCTCCCGTACGACACCGGCCCCGGCCCCCGTCCGGGGCCGCACCGGCCCTCCCGCACCCCGATCCTCCGCCGCCGCGCCGCCCCGGGCGACCGGAAGGGCAGGCCGGGACGGCCGGAAGGGCACTCCCGGGTGCCCCCGGGGGCCGACCGGCCCGCCCCCGGCCGGGCACCGCGCCACCCGCCGCCGCGTACCGCCACCCGGGCCCGCGCCCACCCGCCCCGGCCGGGCCGCCGTGTGCCACCCGGGCAAATCCGCCGCGATTGACGGAGTCCGTCCCCCCTGCCCGGCCGCCCCCGTAATCTTTCGTCTGCGCGCGTCGGCCCCGGCGTGCCGACGGTGACGGCGGCGAGGAGTGACCGAGTGCGGCAGACCGGACGGCAGAACCGACGCCCCCAGCGCCGTCCCGCGCCGACCATGGCCGAGCTGGCCGAGGTCCACGACCGCACCTTCTCCGACGGGCCGGACGACGGTCCCGCCGCCCTCCGCGGCCCCTCCCCGCGCGAACCGGCACTCTCCCCCCGCCCCGAGATCGAGGACTCCTGGGCGCGACTGCGCCGACTGGGCCTGGACCCCGAGCGCGGCGCCGCCACCGTGCACCTGGGGCCCGCCGAGATCGAGCACCGCCGGCGCGCCAGCGGCCTCGACGACCTGCTGCCCGTCCTGCGCGACACCGTGCTCGCCCCCACCGGGCAGACCCCGCTGATCCTCGCCATCGCCGACGCCGAGGGCCACGTGCTGTGGCAGGAGGGCGAACGCCGGCTGCGCCGCAGCGCCGACCGGATCGGCTTCCTCACCGGCGCCCGCTGGACCGAGGAGAGCGTGGGCACCAACGGGATCGCCGCCGCGCTGCGCGCCGGACGCCCGATGCACGTCCACTCCTTCGAGCACTACCTGCGCAGCCACCACGCCTGGACCTGCGTGGCCGCGCCGATCCACGACCCCGGCACCGGCCGGCTGGCCGGCGTGATCAACCTCAGCGGCCCCGCCCACCACGTGCAGCCGTACCTGCGCCAGCTCACCGCCACCGCCGCCCGCCTCGCCGAGGCCGAGCTGCGCGCCCGCCGCCTGGAGTCACTGCACCGGCTGCGCACGGTCGCCACCCCGCTGCTGGCCCGGACGGACGGCCCGGCCCTGGTGGTCGACGCGGCCGGCTGGACCGCCGCCGCGGCCGGGATGCCGCCGCCCGCCCGGCTGCGGCTGCCCGCCGAGGGCTGGGGCACGTCCGCGGTGCAGTGGCTGCCGACCCTCGGCGAGTGCGTGGTGGAACCGCTCGCGGACGGCTGGCTGATCCGGCCGGTGCTCGCGCCGGGCGGGATCGGCCCGGACGGCGACGCGGCGGCCGAGCAGACCGAGGGCGCCCGGCTCCGGCTGGACCTGCGCCGCCCCGAACGGCCCGAGCTGTCGGTGAGCGGCGCCGCCGGCGCCTGGTCGCACGCGCTCACCCCGCGGCACGCCGAGCTCCTGCTGCTGCTCGCCACCGAGCGCGGCGGGCGCAGCGCCGCCCAGCTCGCCGACGGCCTGTTCGGCGACCCCGGGCGGACGGTCACCGTGCGCGCCGAGCTGTCCCGGCTGCGCCGCTACCTGGGCGGTCTGCTGGCCCACCGGCCGTACCGCTTCGCCGAATCGGTGCTGGTCACGGTGGACGGCCCGGACGATCCGTACGACCTGCTGCCGGCCTCCTCGGCGCCCGCCGTGCGCCGGCTGCGGACCGGGCTCGCGGCGGGCACGGCCCGGCTGCCGGGCCGGCGCGGGCCGCGGCTGCCGGCCGCGGCGCACCCGTCGGCCCAGCGGCAGGGGGCCGGTCAGCAGCCGCCCGCGAGCAGTGCGGACAGCTGGGCGTCGGTGGGGCCGTAGGAGCGCTCGGCCTCCTCGGAGACCAGCGCGTACGTCCGGTCCAGCCAGGCCTGCACCCGGGGCTTGGAGACCTCCAGCAGGGCGCTGCCGTGCGGAGATTCGAGCGCCAGGTGGAGCGTCGAGCCGTGGCAGGGGCAGTACGCCGGCCACAGCTTGACGTCGCCCTGCCCGCTCAGGGCGACCAGTCCGTCGCGCAGCAGGTCCCGGGAGAACACCCAGTCGGCCTCGTCCGGCCGGCCCAGGTGGAAGGTCAGCAGCACCTCGTACGGCCGCTCGGCGGCGAAGCGGAACCGGGTCCGCACCTCGCCGACGACCTCCTCGCCCAGCGAGATCCGCAGGTTCAGCACCTCCTCCACCGCCGCCGGAGCGGCGGTGGAGCCTGCCTCATCGCCGCCCGTGGGGGTAGCGGCGAGAGGGGCACTGGAGGGTGCTGGCAGGGGGTCGGGCGGCATGACGATCTCTCCGGGAACGGCGTGGGATGCCATCAGCGTGCGTCACGGCGGTCCGCGGCGGCAAGGGTTGCAAGGAGGTTGCAATAATCCCCGGCCCGCCCCGGGAGTCCTTACCGACGGCGGCCCGCGACCACCGGACGACTTGTCAGACGGACCGTCAACTTCCGTTGCCGGAACGGAAGTCCGATGCGTGGATCGAATCCGTCCACGGGTCGGTCGCATTCCGGGTCACCGCTGCTACGCTCATGAACCCCTGCCCGCGCGGGCACCCGCGCGCGGACCCGCGCACGCCCTCCCGGCGGTGCCCGCCGCGCCACCGCGGCCCGCGACCTGGCGGGGTGGGGATGCGTCAGGACGGGGACATGTCAGTCCGCCGAACGGCGCATGGGAGAATACGGCGTCGGCCGCGGCGAGTTGGACCGGCGACACCGTGAAACGCCGACGGCCGCGACGACGATGGCAGCAGCGGCAGCGGCGGGATCAGACGGCTTTCCAGCGGAGGAGGGGTCCGGTGCAGCTCCGGGACGACACCGAGGAGGCGGTCCGCGCCTGCGTCACACGGCAGGGACGGCACTGCCGGCCCAGGCCGTTCGGCGGACGGCTGCGCCTGCCCACGCTCCGCTTCTCCGGTGCCGCGATGGCGATGTCCACCGTGGTCGGCATCAGCATCGCCACCACCTACCTCCTCAACGAGCAGCAGGGCGTGGGCCGCCGGGCCGGGGTCGCCCGGGTCGGCACCACCGCCCCGCCCGGCGACACCTCCCCCGACCGGCCGCGGCCCGTCTCCGACGACCGGCACGACGGCCCGGCCGGTCAGCCGTCCGCCTCCGCCGGCACCACCACCCCGCCCCGGACACCCTCCCCCGCCCCGCACGGCGCGAAGCCCGCCACGACACCGCCCGCCACCGCGCCCGCCACCGCGCAGGCCACCACCCCGGCCCCGACCGGCTCCGGGGCCGCCACCCCGGTCGGCACCCCCTCGCCGACGGCCCCCGGGCCGCAGGAGGCCGAGGCCGGGTCGGGCCTGCCCCAGGCGCCGCCCACCGAGCCCGGCGCCGAACCCGCCGGGCAGCCCCACACCGGCCCGCGCCCGCTGAGCACCGCCCCGGCCCTGCCCGACCCGGTCATCCCCGACGCCCCCGCGGCGGCCGGCGCCGACCAGGGCGCGTCCGGCCCCGGCGACGGGATCGGCACCGGCACCGGCCCCGGTGGGATCGACGCCGGGAAGGGCACCGGGGGCGCCGACGGGTACGACGACGTCTCGTACGAGCCCGGCGACCCGGACGACGAGTGGGCCGACCCGGTCCTCGCCGGCGCCGCCACCGTGCAGCCGATCGGCCGCGACGGCGGCACCCGGCACGTGCTGACGCTGACCGTGACCGAGTCGCTGACCGCCTTCCAGGCGGAGTTCCGGCTCGCGGCCGGCGACCTCGCCGCGGGCCCGGGCACCACCTGGACCGACCTGCCCGAGTCCGTGGTCACCGTCCAGCAGGAGCGCGGCACCCTGCTCTACCGCTTCACCGTGCGACCCGGCGCCGACCTCCCGCCCGGCCGGTACACCCTGGGGGTGCGCGGGGCCGTCACGGCCGGCGTCACGGCCCCGGCCAAGACCGTCACGGAGAGCTGGAGCGCGAGCGGGTTCGGCATCGACCGGCCGCGCGCGGTCGCCGCCCTCGGCGCCTTCGAGCGGCCGGGGTCCGAACCGGCCGCCCCGACCCGGGCCGTCCTGGTCGCCACCACCCGCTGAGCCCTGCCCGCCGGGCACCACCCGCCGAGCGCCGCCGGACCCGTACGCCGGCCCCGGCGCTCCGGCGGCGCCGACCCGCCCTGCGGCCATACGATCCGACAGCTCACGGCCCGTCTGCCGACCGCTTCGCCATGCCGGTTCGTTACTGTGGGGGCCACCGCACCGTCGCAGTGCGGATCCCGCATCCGAGGAGGAGTTCGTGTCCACGGTCCTGACCCAAGGCGGCAACGCCCCGCTGACCGCCGCGCGGGTGACCGTCGAGGTCACCGCGCCCAAGGCGCTGGACGTCTCGGGCCTGCTGCTCACCGATGCCGGAAAGGTCCGTTCGGACGCCGACTTCGTGTTCTTCAACGCCCCCCAGGGCCCCGGTGTGACCCACCGGCCGGCCACCCCGGGCAGCCCGGACGCCATCACCATCGACACCCGCGCCGTCCCGGCCGGCATCACCAAGATCGTGGTGACCGCCAGCCCGGACGAGGCCGGCACCCCGTTCGCGGGCATCGAGCCCACCGCGACCGTCCGCGACGCCGACACCGGCGAGGTGCTGGTCACCTTCACCCCGCCGCAGCTGACCCGGGAGACCGCGCTGATCGTGGTCGAGGTCTACCAGCGCAACGGCGCCTGGAAGGTCCGCGCCGTCGGCCAGGGCTACGCCAACGGCCTCGCCGGCATCGCCACCGACTTCGGCGTCACCGTGGACGACGAGCCGACGCCCGCCGCCGCCCCGCAGGCCGCGGCCCCCGCGCCCGCCCCGCCGGCCGCCC
>NZ_JBSGFD010000126.1:0-25609 GCF_053603215.1 Kitasatospora sp. NPDC004240
CCGCGCGGGGTGGCCCTGGGGGCGCGGTGGGCGGTGGCGCCGGCGGTCCGGCCGGAGCCGAGCAGCGCGCGCAGCGGGGCCAGGGTGTCGTTGCTGACGTACCCGGCCCAGGCGAGGTCCCACAGGGCCTCGACGAGCTCGGTCTGCGGGGTGTCGGGCAGGGTGCGGGCGAGCTGCTCGGCCAGCTGGCGGAAGAACAGGCCGTATCCGCCGTCCAGCGCCTCCAGCAGGGCGGTGTGCACCGGGGTGAGGGTGGGCGGGACGGGGTCGGGGCGCAGCAGGTGGGCGTTCTCGGCGAGGTGGAGGCTGATCCAGCCGTCCTTTCCGGGCAGCGCGCCGGCGCCGGACCAGCCGACCTCGCCGGCGGCCATCAGCTCGTCCAGCAGGCCCGGGGAGTAGTCGGTGAGCCGGGCCGGGAGGATCAGCTTCTCCAGGGCGGAGGCGGGCAGGGCGGTGCCCTGGAGCTGCTCGACCACCCGGACCAGTCCGTCGGGGCCGCGCAGCCGGTGGCCGGCCAGGTGCTGCCACTGCGGGAGGAAGGCGGCCAGGGCGCGCGGCGGCACCGGCTCGACCTCCTGGCGCAGGGCGGCCAGCGAGCGGCGGCGCAGCCGGCGCAGCACCTCGGCGTCGCACCACTCCACGGCGGCGGGGTGGCCCTCGGGGACGGTGGCGGGGGCGTCCGCGGAAGAGCCGGGTGCGCGAAGCGCTTCCGTGTACGGCCGGTGAGGGCGGAACTCGCCCTGGACCAGCCGCCCGGCGGCGGTGAGCCGCTGGAGGGTGCCGACGACCACGGCCGCGCCCAGGCCGAAGCGGGCGGCGGCCTCGCCTGCGGTGAACGGGCCGTGGGTGCGGGCGTACCGGGCGAGCAGGTCGCCGAGCGGGTCCTTGACCGGCTCGGTGAAGGCCTCGGGCACGCCGACCGGCAGCGGGGTGCCGAGGGCGTCGCGCAGCCGGCCGGCGTCCTCGACGGCGGCCCAGCGCCGCTCGCCGGCGATCCGCACCTGGATGATCCGGCGGGCGGCCTCCAGCTCCAGCGCCCACAGCGGTTCGGCGCCGCGGGTGGTGAGTTCGGCCTCGGAGAGCGGGCCGAGCAGCCGCAGCGCGTCGGCGACCCCCTCGGCGTCCTTGATCCGGCGCTCGGGGGTGAGCCGCTGGAGCTCGGCCTCCAGCCCGGCGAGCACGTCCGGGTCCAGGAGCTCGCGCAGCTCGGCCTGGCCGAGGAGCTCGGAGAGCAGCCGGGAGTCGAGCGAGAGGGCGGCGGCGCGGCGCTCGGCGAGCGGGGAGTCGCCCTCGTAGAGGAACTGGGCGACGTAGCCGAAGAGCAGGGAGCGGGCGAACGGGGAGGGCTCGGGGGTGGTGACCTCGACCAGGCGGACGGCGCGGGACTCCAGGTCGCCCATCAGCTCGACCAGCCCGGGCACGTCGAAGACGTCCTGGAGGCACTCCCGGACGGCCTCCAGCACGATCGGGAACGAGCCGTACTCGGAGGCCACCTCCAGCAGCTGGGCGGCGCGCTGGCGCTGCTGCCAGAGCGGGGTGCGCCGGCCGGGGCTGCGGCGGGGCAGCAGCAGGGCCCGTCCGGCGCACTCGCGGAACCGGGAGGCGAACAGCGCGGAGCCGCCGACCTGGTCGGTGACCAACTGCTCGATCTCGCCGGGGTCGAACAGCGCGGCGTCGGCGCCGACCGGGGCGTCGTCCGTGACGGGCCGGTCGGACGGGCCCGTCGGATCGAAGTCGAGCAGGTCGGCGTCGGGCAGCCGCAGCACGATGCCGTCGTCGGCGTGCATCACCTGCGGGTCCAGGCCGTGCTTCTCGCGCAGCCGGGCGCCGAGGGCGAGCGCCCAGGGGGCGTGCACCTGGGCGCCGAAGGGGGAGTGGATGACGATCCGCCAGTCGCCGAGCTCGTCGCGGAAGCGCTCGACGACGATGGTGCGGTCGTCGGGGAGGTGGCCGCAGGAGGTGCGCTGCTCGGCGAGGTAGTCGAGCAGGTTGGCCGCCGCCCAGTCGTCCAGTCCGGCCTGCCGCAGCCGCTCGGTGGCGGCGTCGGGGGTGAGCGCGCCGAGCTCGCGGACGAAGGCGCCGAGGGCCCGGCCCAGCTCCAGCGGACGGCCGAGGGCGTCGCCCTTCCAGAACGGCAGTCGGCCGGGGACGCCGGGGGCGGGGGTGACCAGCACCTTGTCGTGGGTGATCTCCTGGATCCGCCAGGAGGTGGTGCCCAGGGTGAAGACGTCGCCGACGCGGGACTCGTAGACCATCTCCTCGTCCAGCTCTCCGACCCGTCCGCCCCCCTTCTTGGGGTCGGAGCCGGCGATGAAGACGCCGAACAGTCCGCGGTCCGGGATGGTGCCGCCGGAGGTGACGGCGAGGCGCTGGGCGCCGGGGCGGCCGGTGACGGTGCCGGCGACGCGGTCCCAGACCAGGCGCGGGCGCAGCTCGGCGAAGGCGTCCGAGGGGTAGCGGCCGGCCAGCATGTCCAGGACGGCGTCGAAGGCCGACTGCGGCAGGGTGGCGAACGGCGCGGCGCGGCGGACCAGCGCGAGCAGGTCGTCGACCTGCCAGGTGTCCAGCGCGGTGATCGCGACCAGCTGCTGGGCGAGCACGTCCAGCGGGTTGCGCGGGACGCGCAGCGCCTCGATCCGCCCGGCCCGCATCCGTTCGGTGACCACGGCGGACTGGACGAGGTCGCCGCGGTACTTGGGGAAGACCACGCCGGTGGAGACCGCGCCGACCTGGTGGCCGGCCCGGCCGACCCGCTGGAGGCCGGAGGCGACCGAGGGCGGGGACTCGACCTGGACGACCAGCTCGACCGCCCCCATGTCGATGCCCAGCTCCAGGCTGGAGGTGGCCACCACGGCGGGCAGCCGGCCGGCCTTGAGCTCCTCCTCGACCAGCGCGCGCTGCTCCTTGGAGACCGAGCCGTGGTGGGCGCGGGCGAGGACCGGCGGGGCGCCCCTGACCGCGCCGGAGCCGCCCATCAGTTCGGCGGGGCCGTGCGCCTCGGGCAGGGCCCCGCCGGTGGCCCGTTCGAGCGCGATCTCGTTGAGCCGGTTGCACAGGCGCTCGGCGAGGCGGCGGGAGTTGGCGAAGACGATGGTCGAGCGGTGCGCCTGGACGAGGTCGACGATCCGCTCCTCGACGTGCGGCCAGATCGAGTTGGCCGTGCGCGGGTCGGTGGCCGCGCCCGGCCCGGTGCCGTCGGAGGCGGGCGCGGCGGGCAGGTCGTCCAGGTCGGCGACCGGGACGACCACGGAGAGGTCGAACTCCTTGGCGGCGGGCGGCTGGACGATCGCGGCGCCGCGCCGCGGGCTGAGGAAGCGGGCGACCTCCTCGACCGGGCGGACGGTGGCGGACAGGCCGATCCGGCGGGCCGGGCGGTCCAGCAGCTCGTCCAGCCGCTCCAGGCTCAGCGCCAGGTGGGCGCCGCGCTTGGTGCCGGCGACGGCGTGCACCTCGTCGAGGATCACCGTGTCGATGCCGCGCAGGGCGTCCCGGGCGGCGGAGGTGAGCAGCAGGAAGAGCGACTCGGGGGTGGTGATCAGGATGTCCGGCGGGTGGCCGGCGAAACGGCGGCGGTCGGCGGCCGGGGTGTCGCCGGAGCGGATGGCGACCTGGACGTCGGGCTCGGGCAGGCCGAGCCGGACGGAGGCCTGGCGCAGGCCGGTCAGCGGGGCGCGCAGGTTGCGCTCGACGTCCACCGCGAGGGCCTTGAGCGGGGAGATGTAGAGGACCCGGCAGCGCCGCTTCGGGTCGGCCGGCGGCGGGGTGCTGCTGAGGTGGTCCAGCGCGGAGAGGAACGCGGCGAGGGTCTTGCCGGAGCCGGTCGGCGCGACCACCAGGACGTCGGTCCGCCGCTGGATCGCGCGCCAGGCCTCCGCCTGGGCGGCGGTGGGCGCGGTGAAGGCACCCGTGAACCAGGCCCGGGTGGCGGGGGCGAAGCCGTCCAGCGGGTCGGCGGGTGGCTGGCTGGGGGTACGGGGCGCCATGCCCCCATGGTGCCGGGTGGCACTGACAGCCGGGTGTCGTCGGCAGGTGGGCCCGGGTGTCGTCGGCGGATGGGCCCGGTGGGGCCGGCAGGTGAGCCGGGTAGGTAAAGGCGACTAAAAGGGGCAGAAAGCATTATCCGCTCATATGGTGATGATGCAGGCGCTTTTACCTTCCCGTGACTTCTTCATCTCCCGGGAGCCACGCGGGTTCCCGGGACGCCCGGGGGCTCCCGCGACTTCCGGGACCGACGAGCGGAGACCGTGCGATGGCGCAGGCGCAGCTGTCCGGCAGCGGTGCCGCCCGCGGCGGCCGCCCCGCCCCGCGCCGCGCGCGCGGACCGCTCCGTGCCCTGCTCGCGATGCTGCTCACCGCACTGGTGGTGGGCGGCGCCGTCCCGTACGTGGCCGGGCCGGGCCGCTCCTACCTGAGCTACCTGGTGGTGGCCGAGCAGGAGGACGCGGCCGGGGCGGCGCGCGCGGCCGAGGAGACCCGGGCCGCCGGAGGCCAGGTGATCCAGGAGTACCCGCAGATCGGGGCGGTGCTCGCGTACGCGTCCGGCGGGTTCGCCGACACCGTACGGGGCCGGCCCGGGGTGGCCGCGGTCGGTGCCACCCGGACCGAGCCGGTGCCGAGCCCGCCCCGGCCGCTGGACGGCGTGGGCGGCTTCGGCTCCGACCGCGCGGCGGCGGGTAGGAACGCGGGGGCCGGAACGGGGGCGGAGGGCGCGGACGAGGCGACCCCGACGGTGCCCGACCCGGGCGAGCGCGACGGCTGGAACCTCGCGATGCTGGGCGGCGAGGCGGCCACGGCCGACGGCTCCTCCGGGCTGCTGCGCACCCCCGCCACCCCGTCCGCCGAGGCGCTGCGCCGGGTCACGGTCGCCGTGCTGGACTCCGGCGTCGACGACACCCACCCCGACCTGCGGGCCGCCGTCGACCCGGGGAGCTCGGCCTCCTGCGCGGACGGCCGTCCGGACTCCCGCACCGGCGCCTGGCGGCCCGACGAGGGCGTGAGCGAGAGCGGCCACGGCACCCACGTGGCCGGCATCGTCGGCGCGGCGCGGGACGGGCACGGCGTGAGCGGGGTCGCGCCCGGCGTGCGGATCGCCGCGGTGCGGCTGCTCGGCCCGCTCGGCCAGTACTACCCGGAGAACATCGTCTGCGGCATGCTCTGGGCCGCCGACCACGGCGTGAAGGCGATCAACAACAGCTACTTCGCGGACCCGTGGAAGTACAACTGCCCGCAGGACCCCGACCAGGCCGCGATCACCACGGCGGTGGCCCGCGCCGCCGCGTACGCCCAGCGGCAGGGCGCGGTGGTGGTCGCCTCGGCCGGGAACGACGGCCAGGACCTGACCACCGGCCGCACCGACGACCGCAGCCCCAACGACCGCTCCTCCGGCCCCGCGCAGACCCGCGAGGTGGGCCCCGAGTGCGTCCGGCTGCCCGGCGAGCTGCCCGGCGTGGTCACGGTCACCGCCCTCGACCGGGACGGCACCCCGTCCGCCTACTCCAACTACGGCCGCGGCAAGGTCTCGCTGGCCGCGCCGGGCGGCGATCCGGACGGCGGCACCCTGGGCGCGATCACCTCCGACTGGCCCGGCGGCCAGTTCGTGGCGCTGGCCGGCACCTCGATGGCCGCCGCCCACGTCACCGGGGCGGTCGCGGTGGCCGCCGCCCAGCACCCGGAGTACGACGCCGAACGGCTCTCCGCCCTGCTCAACAGCACCGCGGCGGCCGCCTGCCCGCCCGGGCCGCAGGGCTGCGGGGACCGCCAGTACTTCGGCGCGGGCGCGCTGGTGCTGCCGCACTGACCGGGGGCCGGTGCGGCGCGGGCGGATCGGAAATCCGGGTGACCCGACGGCCCGCGCCGGGTGACGATCGGGACATGACGGCATTCCTGACCACCGAGCGGCTGGTGCTGCGCCGCTTCACCGCCTCCGAGGAGGACGTCGACCAGCTGGTGGAGCTCGACGCCGACCCCGAGGTGACCCGCTACCTCAGCGGCGGGCGGCCCACCCCGCGCGAGACCGTGGCGGGGGAGATCCTGCCGCTCTACCTCGACCACTACGAGCGGTACGGGACGCTCGGCTGGTGGGCCGCCGAGGAGCGGGACGGCGGCGCGTTCCTGGGCTGGTTCGAGTTCCGGCCGCCGGACCACGCGGCCCCGCGCGAGATCGAGCTGGGCTACCGGCTGCGCCGCGCCGCCTGGGGCCGCGGCCTGGCCACCGAGGGCGCCCGGGCGCTGATCGACCGGGGGTTCGCCGAGCTGGGCGTGGAACGGGTGTGCGCGTACACCATGGCGGTCAACCTGGGCTCGCGACGGGTGATGGAGAAGGCCGGGCTCGCGTACGTGCGCACCTTCCACGAGGACTGGCCCGAGCCGGTCCCCGGCAGCGAGCACGGCGAGGTCGAGTACGCCCTGGACGCGGCGGGGTGGGCCCGGCCGGGTCGGTGATACTGGTGGGCATGAGGCTCACGGAGTTCTGGCGGCGGATGTACGAGCACTTCGGCGAGGCGTACGCGGAGTCCTTCGTCTCGGACCACGTGATGAGCGAGCTCGGCGGGCGGACGGTCCGTCAGGCGCTGGACGCGGGCTGGGAGGCCAAGGAGGTCTGGCGGGTGGTCTGCGACACCCAGGGGGTCTCCGCGCTGCTGCGCTGAGCGCCGCCGCCCCGGACCGGTTCGGACCCGGACGGCCGGACCGATGGGTGAGACTGTGCGGGTGACACGCAGCGCAGAACCCCAGAATCCGGACAGGTCGGCGCAGGTCGCCGAGGAGGTCGCGGGCCCGCCGCCCGCAGCGGGCCGGCCGGTGCCGGGCCAGGCCGGGGGCCCGGGGCGGCCGGGCGGTCCGGGGGCCGACCCCGGTGGGCTGTGGGGCACCGGGATGCCGCGCTGGCTGCCCCGGGCGATGGTGCTCGCCCTGGCGCTGGTCGGGCTGTTCCAGCTCGCCGACTGGGCCTTCCACCAGCTGATCGACCTCTTCGTGATCCTGCTGGTCTCGTTCTTCCTCTCGCTCGCGCTGGAGCCGGCCGTGGACCGGATGGCCGCCCGGGGCGTGCGCCGGGGCGTGGGCACCTTCCTGGTCTTCGTGGCGGTCGTGGTCGCCGTCGGCGGCTTCCTGGCGGCGCTCGGCACGCTGCTGGTCGACCAGGTCGCCAGGATCGCCGGCGACCTGCCGCACCTGCTGCAGAACCTGATCGACTGGATCAACCGGACCTTCCATCAGAACCTCTCGCTGAACGAGCTCCAGCAGCGGCTGCTCAAGGACTCGGGCGCCATCGAGACGTACGCCCAGCAGGCCGCCGACAACGCCTGGGGCCTCTCCAGCACACTGATCGGCGGGCTCTTCAAGGCCTTCACGGTCGGCCTGTTCACCTTCTACTTCACCGCCGACGGGCCCCGGGTGCGCCGGACCGTCTGCTCGCTGCTGCCGCCCGCCAAGCAGGCCGAGGTGTTGCGGGCCTGGGAGATCGCGCTGGCCAAGACCGGCGGCTACCTCTACTCGCGGGCGCTGCTGGCGGTGGCCTCGGCGGCCGCGCACTGGATCATGTTCGCGGTGCTGGACCTGCCGTACGCGGCGGCGCTCGCGGTCTGGGTCGGCGTGATGTCGCAGTTCGTGCCGACCATCGGCACCTACCTGGCGGGCGCGCTGCCGGTGCTGGTCGCGCTCACCGCGGACCCGGTGGACGCGCTGTGGGTGCTGGCGTTCGTCGTGGTCTACCAGCAGATCGAGAACTACCTGCTGCACCCCAGGATCACCGCGAAGACCGTGGACGTGCACCCGGCGGTGGCCTTCGGCTCGGTGGTCGCGGGCGCCGCGCTGCTCGGCGCGGTCGGCGCGCTGATCGCCATCCCGGCGGCGGCCACCCTGCAGGGCTTCATCGGCACCTACGTGCGCCGCTACGAGGTGGCCACCGATCCGCGGATCGACCGGGGCGAGGAGCGCAGGCAGGCCCGCCGGGAGCGGCGCCGGCAGACGGCGCGGCGACTGCGGCGGATCGTGCGCCCCGAGGAGCGGGACGGCGGGAAGCGGGACGGCGGGGAGAACGGGGGCGGACCGGAGAACGGGGGCGGACCGGAGAACGGCGGCGGGGGCCGGGGGCGTACGGAGGACTGAGCCGGGGGAGCCGGGACGGGCGCTCCGAACAGCTACGCTTGAATCGAACAGTTGTTCTTTGTACTCTCCGGCGAGGAGTTTTCCACAGGCCGAGCCCGGTCGGGGCCGATTGTCAGTGGGACGCGCTAGCGTCGAGGACGATGAAGCGCACAGCACAGAACCCGAGGGTGGAAGCCATGGCAGGTACGGACCGCGAGAAGGCGCTTGAGACCGCACTCGCCCAGATCGAGCGACAGTTCGGCAAGGGCTCGGTGATGCGCCTGGGTGAGAAGGCCAACGAGCCGATCGAGGTGATCTCGACCGGTTCCACCGCGCTGGACGTCGCCCTCGGCGTGGGCGGCATCCCGCGCGGCCGGGTCATCGAGATCTACGGCCCGGAGTCCTCCGGCAAGACCACGCTCACCCTGCACCTGGCGGCCAACGCCCAGCGGGCGGGCGGCACGGTCGCGTTCGTGGACGCCGAGCACGCGCTCGACCCCGAGTACGCCAAGAAGCTCGGCGTCGACACCGACGCCCTGCTGGTCAGCCAGCCGGACACCGGCGAGCAGGCCCTGGAGATCACCGACATGCTGATCCGCTCCGGCGCGGTCGACCTGGTGATCATCGACTCCGTCGCGGCGCTCGTCCCGCGCGCGGAGATCGAGGGTGAGATGGGTGACTCGCACGTCGGTCTGCAGGCCCGTCTGATGAGCCAGGCGCTGCGCAAGATCGCCGGCGCGCTGAACCAGTCGAACACCACCGCCGTCTTCATCAACCAGCTGCGCGAGAAGATCGGCGTCATGTTCGGCTCGCCGGAGACCACGACCGGTGGCCGGGCGCTCAAGTTCTACGCCTCGGTCCGGCTGGACATCCGCCGCATCGAGACCCTGAAGGACGGCACCGAGGCGGTCGGCAACCGCACCCGCGTCAAGGTCGTCAAGAACAAGGTGGCCGCGCCCTTCAAGCAGGCCGAGTTCGACATCCTCTACGGCGTCGGCATCAGCCGCGAGGGCGGCCTGATCGACATGGGCGTGGAGCACGGCTTCATCCGCAAGTCGGGCGCCTGGTACACCTACGAGGGCGACCAGCTGGGCCAGGGCAAGGAGAACGCCCGCAACTTCCTGCGGGACAACCCGCAGCTCGCCGACGAGATCGAGCGGAAGATCAAGGGCAAGCTCGGCATCGGCCCGAAGACCGAGGAGCCCGCCGAGGGCGAGACGCCGGCCGCCGACGCCGTGGCCAAGCCGATCACCGCGACCGCCGCCAAGACGGCCGCGGCGAAGAAGACGGCGGCGGCCGCCAAGGCCTGAACCGTTGAGTCAGCACAGTGAGGGGTGGTCGGCGGGGCCGTCCGGGTCGAACGACGCGGACGAACCGGACGACGACTACGGGCCACCGGACTGGTTCGCCGCCGTGGCCGAGCCGGATCCTGAGCCGGCGCGGCCCGGGCCGGCACCGGTGGCACGGCCGGGGCGGTCGGCGAGTCCCGCCCCGGAGGAGCCGGACCGCTGGGGGGCGGCCGGCTCCGGGACGCCGGGTGCCGGTGCCGGGGTGGCGGACCTCGGGCTGGTGTCCGCGTCCGAGCTGCCGGCCGGCCGGCGCCGACGGCGCTCGGCACTGGCGGAGGAGGCGGACGCCGACGGGGGTGCGGCCGCCGAGTCCGCCGGTCGCCGGGCGTCGCCGGGCGCCGGCCGCCGGCAGCGGTCCGAGGACGGGCGGCGCTCCCGGGCCGGCTCCCCGGCGCCGGGGTACGACCCGGAGGGGACGGACGCCGACCCGGACGCCGACCCCGCCGCGCGCGGGCGGACCCGGGCCGGGCGAGGGCCCGGCGGGCGCGGGTCCAAGGACGGTTCCGCGGCGGGGGCCCGGGGCCGGACGGCCGCGGCCGAGGAGCAGACCGACCCCGAGACCCGGGCGCGGGACATCTGCCTGCGCCTGCTCACCGGGGCGGCCAAGACCCGCAAGCAACTGGCCGACGTGCTGCGCCGGCGCGAGATCCCGGACGAGGCCGCCGAGCGGGTGCTCGACCGTCTGGAGGAAGTCGGGCTGATCGACGACGCCGCCTTCGCCGAGGCCTGGGTGGAGTCCCGGCACGCCGTACGGGGGCTGTCCCGGCGTGCGCTGACGCAGGAGCTGCGCACCCGAGGCGTGGCAGGTGAGGCCATCGAGCGGGCGGTCGCCCAGGTCGATCACGAGGACGAGGCCGAGGCGGCCCGGGCCCTGGTCGAGCGCAAGCTGCGGGCGACCCGGGGGCTGGAGCGGCAGGCCAGGACCCGCCGACTGGTGGGCGTCCTGGCCCGGCGCGGCTACTCGGAGGGCCTGGCCTTCCGGGTCGTCCGGGAGGCCCTGGACGCCGAGGCCGCGTACGACCCGGACGAGGACGTGTACGGCCCAGACGAGGACTGAGCGCGCGGGGCGGGGAGACCGTACGGCCCGGACGGGGGTGGACGACCTCGGGGCGCAGATGATCGCCCGTGCGGTCGCCGAGCAGGTCGCGTAGGAGCTGACCTACCCCGGGCAGATCCGGGTGACGGTGGTCCGTGAGAGCCGGGTCACCGAGGTGGCCCGCTAGGCGCGTCCACCGCCGGGTCGGCCGCGCCCGGCGCCGGGGCATTTCGTACGGCCGCGCCCCGCGCACCCGCGCCGGACGCGCCCTGCCCGCGCGAGACCCTGGCGGGTGCCCCCTTCGCAGGCGTGCCGTTCGTGGACGGCCCCTTCGCAGGCACGTCCTTGACGGCCGCGCCCTTGGCCGAGGAGCTCTGTGCCGAGGAGCCCCTCGCCGAAGAGCTCCTGACCGCCGGGCCCCCGCCCGGCCCACCCGCCCCCGGCGTGCCCGGCTCGGCCGGGCCGTCGAGGGGGGCCGGGCCGCCGCGGGCGCGGTCGGCGAGCGCCTGGAGGTCGGCCGCGGCGGCGCCCTGGGTGATGCCGACCAGGTGGCCGTCCGGGCGGATCAGCAGCACGGTGTGCGGTCCGGCGCCCGGGTACTCCTCGGTCACCAGCACCTCGGCGGGCACCGGGAGCGCGGCGGCGACCTCGGCGAGCCGGGGCATCAGTCCGGCGCCCAGCCAGTGCTCGGCGGACCAGACGGCGGTGCCGGGGGCGACCAGCAGCAGCAGGAAGGTGGCCCCGAGCCGGGCGTGCAGCCGGTCGGGGGTGCCGTCGGTGGCGAGCACCGGCAGGTCGGGGACGAGCACGCCGGGCGCGGTGGCGGGCAGCAGCTCGCTGAGCGAGGTGGTGCCGCGCGCGCCGCGCTGGACCGGCACCCGGCCGGGGACGCCGGAGGGCGCGGCGGGGTACGCCGGCGCGCCGCCGAAGCGGCCGGTGCCGAGCTGGCCGTCGGAGAGCAGCGGCGCGTGCTTGCGGAAGGAGCCGGTGAACAACGAGCGCCGGGTGGCCTGCCAGCCGCGCAGCGGGCGCAGCAGCGGCATGGACTGGTCGACCGCGCGCAGCCGGGCTCCGACCGCGCCGCGCCGTTCGGCCTCGTAGCCGTCGAGCAGGGAGCCGCCGGGCTGGGGGCCGCCCGCGTGGAGGTGCCAGGCGAGGGCGAGGCGCCAGGCGAGGTTGTCGGCGTCGCGCAGGCCGTCGGCGAGGTTCTGCATGCCGAGGGCGCCGTGCAGGTGGGCCGCGTCGCCGGCGAGGAAGCAGCGGCCGCTGCGGAAGCGGGCGGCGAGGCGCTGCTGGGCGGTGTGGTCGGCGGCGGCGAGCAGCTCGTACCGGGGGAGCTCGCCGCACCAGCCGGTGAGCGCGGAGGTGACCCGGGTGAGCAGGGTGTCGCCGGTGACGACGCCGGGCCAGGTGGCGTGCGGGTCGACCGGTTCGGTGGGCGCGGGCCGGCCGGGGGGCAGCCGCCAGTCGAGGCGCCAGACGCCGTCCGGCAGCGGGCGGGCGGAGGCCTCGCGGTCGCCGCGCCACGGCGGCTCGCGGTGCAGCCGGGCCTCGGTGAAGGGCAGGTCGACCCGGACGGTGGCGATGGCGTTGCGGTCGACGGCGGGCCGTCCGGGGAAGCGGATCCGCAGCAGTTTGCGGACGGCGGAGCGGGCGCCGTCGCAGCCGACCAGGTGGCTGCCGCGCCACCAGGTGCCGGTGCCGTCCTGCGGGTTGTGGGTGCGGACGCTGACGCCGTCGCGGTCCTGTTCCAGCTCGACCACCCGGCTGAGCGGGACGAGCCTGACCAGCGGGGTGGCGGTGAGGGCGTCGCGCAGTCCGCGCTGGAGCCGGTGCTGGGGCAGGTGGAGGACGGGGCTGTCGGCGAGGTCGATCCGCAGCACCTCCTGGCGGCGGCGCCAGATGGTGAAGGCGTCCCACCGGGCGGCGTCGGAGACGGCCCGGGTGTAGCCGATCCGGGTGAGGAAGGCGGCGCCGTCGGCGCCGAGGACGAGGCTGCGGGGCCCCTCGGGGCACAGTCCGGAGCCCTCGTCGAGGACCACGGTCGGCACCTCGTGGCGGGCGAGCGCGAGGGCCAGGGCCAGACCGACCGGTCCGGCCCCGACCACGATCACCGGGTCCACGGCGGGACCTCGTCATGGGTACGGGCCGACGACGAGGGGGCGTCATATGCCGCGAGGATGGTCCCGGGTGGTGTCACGAACAGCTATGCAACAGTTCACCTGCGTGTCCGTCAAGCAGCAGCCGATGTGCGCCGGTTCGCGCCGCGTCGGCCGCGCGCTTCGATCCACTTGGCGAGCCCGGTCAGGAGCAGGCAGAGCAGGATGTAGATGGGCGTGATCACCAGGACCACCGGGATGTACGGGAAGCCCTCGGCGGTCGGCGACTGCATGGCGATCGCCTTGCCGATGAAGAGCAGCTCGGTGTAGGTGATGACGTAGCCGAGCGAGGTGTCCTTGAGGGTGACGACCAGCTGGCCGATGATCGCCGGCAGCATCGAGCGGACGGCCTGCGGCACCAGGACGGTGAGCATGACCTGGCTCTTGCGCAGGCCCAGTGCGTACGCCGCCTCGCCCTGGCCGCGCGGGACCGCGTTGATGCCGGTGCGGATGATCTCCGCCTGCACCGAGCCGTTGTAGAGGGCGAGGCCGAGCACCAGCGCCCACATCGGTTCCTTGGCGAAGAACGCGTAGTAGAGCGCGACGATCAGGATGAGCAGCGGCATCGCGCGGAAGAACTGCACGATCGCGGTGGCCGTCCAGCGCACCGGCTTGTGGTCGGAGAGCCGGCCGGTGGCGAGCAGCGCGCCGAGCAGGAGCGAGAACAGCGCGGCCAGCCCGAAGGCCTGCAGGGTGTCCAGCATGCCGTCGACGATGCGCTGCTGGACGTTGGCGTACTCGAAGGGCTCCCACAGTTCGGGGGAGAACTGGTTGTTGGCCGCCAGGGAGGCGTACGCGTACCAGAACAGGCCGGCGATGCCGAGTACGGACACCACGCCGAAGATCCGGTAGCGGAGCCGGGCGCGCGGGCCGGGGGCGTCGTACAGGACGCTGGCCGTGCCGGTGGAGCGGGTGAAGAGGCTGCTCATCGGGCCACCGCCAGTCGGTTCTCCAGGGTGCGGAACAGCAGGTTCACGGCGAAGCTGATCGTCAGGTAGGCGAGCGCCACCCAGAAGAAGATCGCGAAGATCGAGTACCCGAGCTCCGACAGGGTCTGCTGGACGTGGAACAGTTCGCTGACGCTGAAGGCGCCGGCGATCGCCGAGTTCCTCGGCAGCGCGATGAAGACGCTGCTGAGCGGCGGCAGGACGGTGCGCGCCGCCTGCGGCAGCACCACCATGGTGAGGGTCTGGCCGAAGGTCATGCCCAGGCTGCGGGCGGCCTCGGCCTGGCCCAGCGGCACCGTGTTGATGCCGGAGCGCAGGACCTCGCAGACGAAGCTCGCGGTGTAGAAGCCGAGCGCCAGCGTCGCGAAGGTGAAGTGGCTGAGGTGCACGCCGAGGCGGGGGAGCCCGAACTCGACGGCGAAGAACAGCAGGGTGAGCGGGGTGTTCCGGAAGATCGTCACCCAGGCGGTGCCGAAGGCACGCAGCGCGGGGATCGGGGAGACCCGGAAGGCCGCCAGCAGGGTGCCCAGCAGCAGGGCGAGCAGCGCACTGGCGATGCTCAGCCCGATGGTCTGCAGGAAACCGTCCCAAAACAGCTCGAAGTTGCCGTTCTCGAACAGTATGCCCATCCGGCGGCCCTCCTCTCGGTCGGCGTCTGTGACTGGTGGGGTCAGACGTGCGGATCAGTAACGGGCCAGCTCCGGGACCGCGGGGGCCGGGGAGCCGGACAGGCCGAGGGTCGCGTCGTACGCCTTCTTCCAGTCACCGTTGTCCTGGTGCGCCTTGATCGCGTCGTTGATGGCGTCGCGCAGCACCTTGTCGTCCTTGTTCAGGCCGACGCCGTAGTTCTCCTTGGTGAACGGCTTGCCGACCACCTTGAGCTTGCCGGGGAACTTGGAGGCGTAGCCCTTGAGGATCGCGTCGTCGGTGGTGACCGCGTCGACCTCGCCGCTGAGCAGCTTGTCCACGCAGGCCGAGTAGGCGTCGAACTGGGTGATCTGGGCGCCGTACGGCTGGATGTTCTTGATCGAGGTGGAGCCGGTCGCGGTGCAGACCTTCTTGTCCTTGACGGTCTCCGGGCCGGTGATCGCGCTGTTGTCGGCCTTCACCAGCAGGTCCTGGCCGGCGATGTAGTACGGGCCGGCGAAGGAGACCGACTTCTTGCGCTCGTCGTTGATGCTGTAGGTGCCGACGTAGTAGTCGATCTGGCCCTTGGAGATCGCGGGCTCGCGCTGCGAGGAGACCAGGGTCTGGAACTTGATCTGGTCCGGCGAGAAGCCGAGGTCCGCCGCGATCATCTTGGCGATCTCGATGTCGAAGCCGCTGCGGGTGTTGGTGGCGAGGTCCTCGAAGCCCAGGAACGGCTGGTCGGACTTGGCGCCGATGAGCAGCGAGCCGCGCTTCTTGGCCTCGGTCCAGGTCGGCGAACCGTCCAGCTTGGCGTCCGTCTTCACCATGTAGGTGGGCAGCTTGGGCGCGGGGCTGCCGTCGGTGCCGGTGGCGGGGGCGGCGCCGGGCGAGCCCTCCTTGCCGCAGGCGGCGGTGGCGGTGAGCGCGACGACACAGAGCGCGACGGCGAGAGTGCGACGAGTCCTCATGAGAGTTGTTCTCCTCGGGCTGGGCCACGGGTCAACCGGGCGCTGGCTACAGGAAGTTCCGTGCGGGGAGGGGCGTGGGGGAGCCGCTCCGGCGGGACGGGCCCCGCGGTGCGGGGCGTCC
Source organism: Kitasatospora sp. NPDC004240 (assembly GCF_053603215.1). Classification (NCBI taxonomy): domain Bacteria; kingdom Bacillati; phylum Actinomycetota; class Actinomycetes; order Kitasatosporales; family Streptomycetaceae; genus Kitasatospora; species Kitasatospora sp. NPDC004240. The sequence goes on from NZ_JBSGFD010000126.1 coordinate 15,296, forward strand.
CGGGTCAGTGGTGCAGGATCTTCGACAGGAAGTCCTTGGCGCGGTCGCTGCGCGGGGCGGTGAAGAAGGCGTCCGGGGTGTTCTGCTCGACGATCTTCCCGTCGGCCATGAACAGCACGCGGTTGGCGGCGCTGCGGGCGAAGCCCATCTCGTGGGTGACGACGACCATCGTCATGCCGTCGGCGGCGAGTTGGCGCATCACCTCCAGCACCTCGTTGATCATCTCGGGGTCGAGGGCCGAGGTGGGCTCGTCGAAGAGCATCACCTTCGGGTTCATGGCGAGCGCCCGGGCGATCGCGACGCGCTGCTGCTGGCCGCCGGACAGCTGCGCCGGGTACTTGTCGGCCTGCGCGCCGACGCCGACCCGCTCCAGCAGCTCCCTGGCGGTGCGGACGGCCTGCTCGCGCGGGATCCGGCGGACCTTCACCTGGCCGAGCACCACGTTCTCCAGCACCGTCTTGTGGGCGAAGAGGTTGAAGCTCTGGAAGACCATCCCGACCTCGGCCCGGAGTTTGGCCAGTTCCCGCCCCTCGGCGGGCAGCGGACGGCCGTCGATGGCGATCGTGCCGGAGTCGATGGTCTCCAGCCGGTTGATCGTCCGGCACAGGGTGGACTTGCCGGAGCCGGAGGGTCCGATCAGGACCACCACCTCGCCCTGCGCGATCTCCAGGTCGATGTCCTGGAGCACGTGCAGCGCCCCGTAGTGCTTGTTCACCCCGTTCAGCACCACCAGCGGAGCCGGCGTACCGCTCGAGTCCTTGGACGGGCTCTGGGTCATCGCGCCTGGCTCCCTCGTGTCGGCCCGAGGGGCGAACTCCCTTGGGCTGCATGGTGGTACGGATACCGGGGGCTGAAGGCCGGCGGAGCCCGCAGCCCCCGGTGGGGTGACCATAGGAGTGGTGACCGTGCCACGTCAGCCGATCTGAGCGGAACTTGAGCATCACGAAACGGCCACATGGTGGCGGGCCCGGCGCAGATGGTGACGAGCCTGGCGTCGGCGGGCCCACTGGCCCATACTGCGCAGAACCGGGACCTGCCCGGCAGGGGCCGTGAACAGCGATGAACGCCCCGTGACCCTCGGGGGAAGCTTCGGGAAAGGAGGAACGATGCGACTGCTGCTCGTCGAGGACGACGAACGCGTCGCCGCGGCCCTGGTCGCCGTCCTGGGCCGGCACGGCTTTCAGGTCCGGCACGCCCGCAGCGGCCACGAGGCCCTCGACGCCCTGGTGCCGGACGGCAACGAGCCGTACCGGGTGGTGCTGCTCGACCTCGGCCTGCCCGACCGCGACGGCTTCGAGGTGTGCAGCCGGATCCGCGCCGGCAGCGGCGTTCCCGTGATCATGGTGACCGCCCGCGCCGACATCCGCTCGCGCATCCACGGCCTCAACCTGGGTGCCGACGACTACGTCACCAAGCCGTACGACATGGGCGAGCTGCTCGCCCGCATCCACGCCGTCGCCCGGCGCGGCACCGCCGCCGCGGCCGCGGCGGCCGTCACCGTGCCCGCCGCCCCCGACGCCGTGCCGCAGCCCCGGGGACCGCTGGAGTCCCGGGGCATCCTGATCGACCGCGAGCGGCGACGGGTCAGCGTGGACGGCCGCGACGTGCCGCTCACCCGCAAGGAGTTCGACCTGCTGGCGCTGCTCGCCCAGAGCCCCGGCGTGGTCTACCGGCGCGAGCAGATCTTCAGCGAGGTCTGGCGCAGCGGCTGGGAGGGCAACGGCCGCACCCTGGAGGTGCACATCGGCTCGCTGCGCACCAAGCTCGCCCTGCCCGGCCTGGTCGAGGCCGTCCGCGGCGTCGGCTACCGGCTGATCCCGGAGTCCCCGGACGCCCCGGAGTCCTCGCACGCCCCCGGTGCCCCGGACGCCCCGGAGACCGGCCCGGCCCCGGCCGCCGGCCCCGCCGCGCCCACCGGCAGCACGCCCCCGGCCGCCGCGGAGCGCTGACCGCACGTGCGCACCCGCCTGCTCGGCATCCTGCTCTCCCTGATGGCCTGCGTCCTGGCCGCCCTCGGGCTGCCGCTCGCCGCGGCCGTCGCCGCCGCCGAGCAGAGCCGGGTGGTCGTCGACCGGATCGACGACGCCGCCCGCTTCGCCCAGGACCTGCCCACCGGCGGGGTCGCCACCACCACCGGCTCCGCCGTCAAGGGCGAGCCCGCCCCCGGCGACCTCAGCCGCAAGCACGCGCTGGACGCCGAGGCCGCGCGCTACCACGAGCTGTACGGCGTGCGGATCGGCATCTTCCAGCGCGACGGCGTCCCCATCGCGGTCGCCCCGGCCGGATGGCGGGTGCCCGCCTCCGGCTGGGGCGCCCAGGCCTTCCAGGAGGCGCTGGACGGGCGGCGCAGCCACAACCCGCCGCAGGTCTGGCCCTGGACCACCGACGGCACCCTGACCATCGCCGCCCCCGTGGTGCGCGACGGCGACGTGGTCGCGGTGGTGCTCAGCGAGTCACCGACCGACGCGATGCGCACCAGGGTGCTGCACCGCTGGCTCTTCATCGGGGCCGGCGAGGCCGGCGCCATGATCATCGCGGTGCTGCTGGCCGTCCGGCTCACCGAGTGGGTGCTGCGCCCGGTACGCACCCTGGACCGGGCCACCCACGCGATCGCCACCGGCCGGATGAACGCCCGGGTCGCCCCCGGCGGCGGCCCGCCCGAGCTGCAGCGCCTCGCCCACTCGTTCAACGAGATGGCCGACCACGTGGTGCTCGCCCTGGACCAGCAGAAGGCCTTCGTCGCGGACGCCTCGCACCAGCTGCGCAACCCGCTGGCCGCGCTGCTGCTGCGGGTCGAGGTACTGGGCCTGGAGCTGCCGGAGGGGCACGAGGAGGAGCTCGGCGGGGTCCGCGAGGAGGGCGCCCGCCTCGCCCGGGTGCTGGACGACCTGCTGGGACTGGCCACCGCCGAGCACGCCCGGCCCGAACCCGAACCCACCGACCTGGCCGCGCTCGCGCTGGCCCGGGTGGACGCCTGGCGGCCGGTGGCCGAGCGGCGCGGCCTGGAGCTCGCCTGGGAGGGACCGCCGACCGCGATGGGCATGGCCGACCCGATCGGCTTCGGCAGCGCGCTGGACGCGGTGGTCGACAACGCGCTCAAGTTCGGCCCGCCCGGCAGCCGGGTGCGGGTGCTGGTCGCCGTGCACCGCAAGGAGGTCGTCGTGGTGGTCGCGGACGCCGGCCCCGGCCTGACCGAGGAGGAGCTGGCCCGCGCCGGCGACCGCTTCTGGCGCAGCCCCCGACACCAGAACGTGGACGGCTCCGGCCTGGGCCTGTCCATCGCCCGCACCCTGCTCCAGGCCGCGGGCGGCTCGCTGACCTTCGCCCCGGTCAGCCCGACCGGCCTCGCGGTCACCCTGGCGGTGCCCCGGCCCGAGAAGGGCAGGAAGCTCCTCCAGCAGGGTTAGGGCTTCACCGAGCGGTAGTAGCGCTTGGCGCCCTCGTGCAGGGGCAGCGGGTCGGTGTAGACGGCGGTGCGCAGGTCGACCAGCTGGGCCGCGTGCACCTGGGCGCCGATCTGGTCGCGGCTGTCGATCACCACCCGGGTCATCCCCTGCACCAGGTCGGTGTCCACGTCGGCCCGGGTGATCAGCAGGTTGGGCACCGCCACGGTGGCGACCGCGTCGCCCGGCTCCGCGCTGGGGTAGGTGCCCTTGGGCATGGTGGCCGCCCGGTAGGCGTCGGTGCCGCCGCCCTCCACCCGGTGCACGGCCTCGGCGAGGTCGCCCAGCGGCACGATCCGGATCCTGAAGTGCTCCGAGAGGTCGCTCACCGCGCTGGTCGGCAGCCCGCCGGACCAGAAGAACGCGTCCAGCTTGCCCGCCCGCAGCTGGTCGGCGGCCTCGCCGACGCCCAGCATCGCCGGCCGGATGTCCAGGTCGGGGTCGAGCTGGGCGGAGGACAGCAGCCGTCGGGTCACCAGGTTCACCCCGGACAGCGACTGGCCGACCCCGACCCGCAGCCCCTTGAGGTCGGAGGCCTTGCGCACCGGCGAATCGGCCGGCACGACCAGCTGGAGGTAGTCGTCGTAGAGCCGGGCTATCGCCCGCAGCTTCTCCTTGCCCGGCCCGCCGTACTCGGCGACCGCGTCGGCGGTCGCTATGGCGAAGTCGTCCCGGCCGCTGGTCACCCGGGCCAGGTTGTCGATCGAGCCCTGCGAGTTGTCCAGCCGCAGCCGCACCCCGGGCATCGAGCGGGCCACGTGGTCCTGCAGCAGCTGCCCGTACCGGTCGTAGACGCCGCGCTGGACGCCGGTGGCGAAGCCGGTCTCGCCGCGCGGGTAGTCGGGGCCGCGGCCGGCCGACAGCCACCAGCCGCCGAGCGCGCCCAGGACCACGACCAGCGCGAGCACCGACCGCCAGAACGGGCTGCGCGCCGCCGTGCGGACGGCGGTGCGGAGACGGGGGTCGGTGGAGCGGGCCATGCAGGGATAGTGCCAGGCCCAGCCGGAGAACGGGAGCGAACGGGCGGGGGAAAACCGTTGGGCCGCTGCCCGTACCCTGGTCTGGTGAGCGGTGACAGCGGATCGAAGAGCTACAAGGTCGTCACGTACGGCTGCCAGATGAACGTCCACGACTCCGAGCGCCTGTCCGGGCTGCTGGAGGACGCGGGGTACGTCAAGGCCGGCCAGGAGGGCGACCCGGACCTGGTGGTGTTCAACACCTGCGCGGTGCGCGAGAACGCCGACAACAAGCTGTACGGCAACCTCGGACAGCTCGCGCCGGTCAAGAGCCGCCACAAGGGCATGCAGATCGCCGTCGGCGGCTGCCTGGCGCAGAAGGACCGCGACACCATCGTCAGCAAGGCGCCCTGGGTCGACGTGGTCTTCGGCACCCACAACATCGGCCACCTGCCGGCGCTGCTGGAGCGCGCCGCGGTCGAGCGCAAGGCCCAGGTCGAGATCCTGGAGTCGCTGGAGACCTTCCCCTCGACCCTGCCCACCCGCCGTGAGTCGGCGTACGCGGCCTGGGTCGCGATCTCGGTCGGCTGCAACAACACGTGCACGTTCTGCATCGTGCCGGCGCTGCGCGGCAAGGAGGAGGACCGCCGCCCCGGCGACGTCCTCGCCGAGATCGAGGCGCTGGTCGACGAGGGCGTCATCGAGGTCACCCTGCTCGGCCAGAACGTCAACGCCTACGGCTCCGACCTGGGCGACCGCGAGGCCTTCTCCAAGCTGCTGCGCGCCGCCGGGCAGATCGAGGGCCTGGAGCGGATCCGCTTCACCTCCCCGCACCCGCGCGACTTCACCGACGACGTGATCGCCGCGATGGCCGAGACCCCGAACGTGATGCACCAGCTGCACATGCCGCTGCAGTCCGGCTCGGACACCGTGCTCAAGGCGATGCGCCGCTCGTACCGGCAGGAGCGCTTCCTCGGCATCATCCGCAAGGTGCGCGAGGCGATGCCGGACGCGGCGATCTCCACCGACATCATCGTGGGCTTCCCCGGCGAGACCGAGGAGGACTTCGAGCAGACCCTGCACGCGGTCCGCGAGGCCCGCTTCACCAACGCCTTCACCTTCCAGTACTCCAAGCGCCCCGGCACCCCGGCCGCCGACATGGAGAACCAGGTGCCCAAGGCCGTGGTGCAGGCCCGCTACGACCGGCTGATCGCCCTCCAGGAGGAGATCTCCTGGGAGGAGAACAAGAAGCAGGTCGGCCGCACCCTGGAGATCCTGGTCGCCGAGGGCGAGGGCAAGAAGGACGACCGGACCGACCGGCTCTCCGGCCGCGCCCCCGACAACCGGCTGGTCCACTTCACCCGGCCGAGCGAGCCGGTGCGCCCCGGCGACATGGTGACCGTCGAGATCACCTACGCCGCCCCGCACCACCTGCTCGCCGAGGGCCCGACCCTCTCGGTGCGCCGCACCCGGGCGGGCGACGCCTGGGAGAAGCGCCAGGCCAAGCCGGCCGCCAAGCCCGCGGGCGTGCTGCTGGGCCTGCCGACCATCGGCGCCCCGGCCCCGCTCGCGGCGGCCCCGGCGGGCGGCTGCTGCGGCGACTGATCACCGCTGATCGCCGCTGATCACCGCGCACGACGGCCCGGTGGGATCCCCGATCCCGCCGGGCCGCTCCCGTTAGAGTGATCCACATGCTGGTCGCCGCTGCCGTCTGCCCCTGTCCGCCGCTGCTCGTCCCCGAGGTCGCCGCCGGTGCGGCCGCCGAACTGGACGCGCTGCGCGCCGCCTGCGCCGAGGCGGTGGCCGCGCTCGTCGCCGCCGGGCCCGAACTCGTCGTCGTGGTCGGCACCGGCCCCGAGGCCGAGGTGTGGACCGAGGGCGGCGCCGGCTCCTTCCACCGCTACGGCGTGCCGCTGGTGGCCAAGCTGCCGGGCGGACGGGTCGAGGGGCCGGAGCTCGCGCCCTCGCTGACGGTCGGCGCCTGGCTGCTGGAACGGGCCGGGGTGACCCTGCCGACGCACGCCTGCGCGGTGCCCGAGGACGCCCCCGCCGACCGGATGCTCGGCCTCGGCCAGGGCCTGGCCGGGCTGGCCGACCGGGTCGCGCTGCTGGTGATGGGCGGCGGCAGCGCCTGCCGTTCGCTCAAGGCGCCCGGCTACCTCGACGAGCGGGCCGAGGGGTACGACGAGGCGCTGGCCGCGGCCCTGGGCTCGGCCGACCTCACGGCCCTGGCCGCGCTGGACCCGGGCCTGGCCGCCGAGCTCAAGGTCGACGGCCGGGCCCCCTGGCAGGTCCTGGCCGGCGCCGCCCAGGGCGCCGGCCTGGCGGGCCGGCTCGGCCACCACGAGGCGCCGTACGGGGTCGGCTACTTCGTCGCCTCCTGGAGCTGAGGGCCGCGGCCCGCTCTCCGTCGCCGCCCCGCGCCGTTGCCCTCTTTTGTCGCCCCGGTGACCGGGGCGGCTCAGGCCGTCGGGCCCCGGCCGCCGTCGGGAGCGGTGCCCGGGCCGGGGGCCTCACCCGGCTTCGGCTTGTGGGCGAAGTCGGCGGCGGCCTCCTTGGCCCGGTGGGTGCCGTGCTCGATCTTCTCGGTGTACTTGCCCTTGGTGGCCTTGTCGATCGCGCCGCCGGCCTTGTCCACCGCGTGCTCGATCTGACCGCTGTGCTTGCCGGCCAGTTCGCTCGCCTTCTCCTTGAGCTCGCCGGCCTTGCCCTTGAGGTTGTCCATCAGACCCATGGTGTCCTCGCCTTCCTCTCGTCCTGCTCAACGTCCGTACCCGTCGAACCGTTCTCGACCGCGGAGGTCCTGCGAACGGCTTGAAATCGACCGTTACCGGTCATATCGTCGCCCGGTTCGCCGGGGCGGACGGGGAGGTCACCGGCGTGGCGGCGGGTTTGGGAGACTGGTGCGGTGAGCAGTTCTCGTACCCCCGGCGCGGCCGGTCCCCGTGTGGTCTCGGTGGTCGGCGCGACCGCCGCCGGCAAGTCCGACCTGGCCGTGGCCATCGCCCTCCGCCTCGACGGCGAAGTGATCAACACCGACTCGATGCAGCTCTACCGGGGCATGGACATCGGCACCGCCAAGCTCACCCTCGCCGAGCGTGGCGGCGTCCCGCACCACCTGCTGGACGTCTGGGACGTCACCGAGGCGGCCAGCGTCGCCGAGTACCAGCGCCTGGCCCGCGCCGAGATCGACCGGCTGCTGGCGGCCGGCCGCACGCCCGTCCTGGTCGGCGGCTCCGGACTGTACGTCCGGGCGGCGATCGACGAGATGGAGTTCCCCGGCACCGACCCGGAGCTGCGGGCCCGGCTGGAGGAGGAGCTGGAGCGGACCGGCTCCGGCGTGCTGCACCGGCGGCTCGCCGGGCTCGACCCGGCGGCCGCCGAGGCGATCCTGCCCAGCAACGGCCGCCGGATCGTCCGCGCGCTGGAGGTCATCGAGCTCACCGGCCGCCCGTTCACCGCCAACCTGCCCGGCAACCGGGCGGTCTACGACGCGGTGCAGATCGGCGTCGCGGTACCGCGGCCGGAACTCGACGAACGGATCACCCTGCGGGTCGACCGGATGTGGCGGGACGGACTGCTGGACGAGGTCCGCGCACTGGAGGGGCTGGGCCTGCGCGAGGGCCGCACGGCCTCCCGGGCGCTCGGCTACCAGCAGGTGCTGGACCACTTCGCCGGCGAGTGCACCGAGGATGAGGCCAGGGCGGAGACCGTCCGCGCCACCAAGCGCTTCGCCCGCCGGCAGGAGTCCTGGTTCCGCCGGGACGACCGGATCCACTGGCTCTCCCGGCCGGCCGGTGCCGACCCGGCGGAGCTGCTGGAACGCTCGCTGGAGCTGATCCTCCATCAGGGGGGCTGACGAGGGTCGGGATCCGGCCACGGCGGCGGTGCAGCTGCGCGCGCAGGCGGCCGTGCAGGACGAACCGGCGGTCACGACCGGATCACGTCATGGCCACGGATCACCCGACGGCCCCGGTCAGGCTCTGAACGCCCCTCTGGACATGCCATCATCGATGCCATAGGAGGCCGGTCGAGCAAGTCGGCCGCACCGGCCGCGAATCCGAGCTCGTGTCGAACTGCCAGGGGAGGCCGCGTGTCAACGGGTACCGGCTCCGAAACCGGGCAGAGCGGGAGCGCCACCGCACAGGCCACCGAGCCGGACGCCTCGTCCCTGCCGGACCTCCCCGTGCTGGCGGGCCTCGACGCCCCCACCTCGTACGCGGTCGCCATCCCCGCGCTGGACAACCGCACCCCCTCGGGCGCGGTGCACGAGCGGGAGATCCGCCCGCGCCGGCGGCTGCGCTGGTGGCAGACCCTGCCGATCGCGCTGCTCGCCACGGCCGGCTCGCTGATGTTCGCCTTCCCGCTGGCCTTCGGCTCCGCCGGGGCCGGCTCGGCGATGGTCGGGATGCTCGGCATGCTGCTCACCGCCGCCTCGGTCGGCTGGGGCGCGATGGCCGCCCGGCACGCCGGCTACAAGTGGCCGGGCCTGCCCCGCCGCGGCTCCGGCCAGCGGGCGGGCTGGAAGGCGATCGTCGTCTACACCCTGATCGCCCTGGCCGCCTGCGCCCTGGCGCTCTGGCGCGTCGTCCACCTGCGCTGAGCCCCCGGGCCGCGGCCCCGCCCGCGGCGCGTCCGTCCGTGAAGGTGTCCGGCCGGCGAAGTCCGGCCGGCGGACCGGATCGGTGCCCTCCGGGACGGCTCAGTACCATCGGTGGCGTGAGCGAATCCACCCAGCGGCCCAAGGGCATCCCCTTCCTCAAGGGGCACGGCACCCAGAACGACTTCGTCATCGTCCCCGACCCGGACGGCGAGCTGGTGATCGGTCCCGAGGCCGTCGCCACGCTGTGCGACCGCCGGGCCGGCATCGGCGGTGACGGGCTGCTGCGCGTGGTGCGCTCCGCCGCGGACCCGGCCGCCGCCGCGATGGCCGACCGCGCCGAGTGGTTCATGGACTACCGCAACTCCGACGGCTCGATCGCCGAGATGTGCGGCAACGGCGTCCGGGTCTTCGCCCACTACCTGGTCCGGGCCGGCCTCGCCGAGCCGGGCGAGCTGGCGATCGCCACCCGTGCCGGCATCCGCCGGGCCCACGTCGCCGGGGACGCCGAGGACGGCACGCCCGGCCAGGTCACCGTCGACATGGGCCACGCCCGGCTGCCCGGCCCGGACGGCATCGAGGTGACGGTCGGCGAACGGCGCTGGCCCGCCCGCAACGTCAACATGGGCAACCCGCACGCGGTCGCCTTCGTCGCCGACCTGGACCACGCCGGCGACCTGTACTCCGCGCCGCTCACCAGCCCGGCCGGGGTCTACCCCGAGGGCGTCAACGTCGAGTTCGTGGTGGACCGCGGCCCGCGCCACGTCGCCATGCGGGTGCACGAGCGCGGCTCCGGCGAGACCCGCTCCTGCGGCACCGGGGCGTGCGCGGTCGCGGTGGCCACCGCCCGCCGGGACGGCGTCGACCCGGCGGTCACCGGCGAGCCCGCCGCGTACACCGTGGACCTGCCCGGCGGACGGCTGGTCATCACCGAACACCCGGACGGCCGGGTGGAGATGACCGGGCCCGCCGTGATCGTGGCGAGCGGCGAGCTCGATCCGGACTGGTCGGCCGCGCTCGCCCGCTGAGGCACCGTCCGCGGGCCCTGGAGGCCAGGCGGTTTGCCCATTTCGTGACGCGCTGAATCCCCCCGTTCGGGTGAAGCCTCTGACGGAGGGGAAGCAGCGCGTCGCGGAACGTGCTGTGCTCGGTAGCATGGACCACCGGGTCGGCGATCGGCTCCGGTGACCGCTGCCGGAGGTGCCGATGACCATCGAAGCCGGACAGCCCCCCGTGGGGCAGCCGATCAGCGTGGCGCAGTCCGGGCCCAGGCGGCCGCTCGGCGGACTCGGCCGGGCCGCCCTCGGCCGGGCCG